>JASHTA010000306.1 GCA_030040795.1 Gammaproteobacteria bacterium
CAGTTTTACTTTCGCACGACGGATGTGACGGGGACGATCGAGCTGCCGGCGGGGGTGGAGATGGTGATGCCGGGGGACAACATCAAGATGACGGTGGAGCTGATCAGCCCGATTGCGATGGAGGAGGGGGTGAGGTTTGCGATCCGCGAGGGTGGCAAGACCGTCGGCTCGGGCGTCGTCTCCAAGGTGCTGAAGTAAAGGTTTCCCTATGGCCAATCAGAACATCCGCATCCGCCTCAAGGCGTTCGATCACCGCCTGATCGACAACTCGGCGCGGGAGATCGTCGAGACGGCGAAGCGCACGGGCGCGACGGTTCGCGGTCCGGTGCCGCTGCCGACCAAGATGGAGCGCTTCACGCTGCTCGTATCACCCCACGCCGACAAGGATGCGCGGGATCAGTACGAGCTGCGCACCCACAAGCGCCTCATGGACATCCTCAACCCCACGGACAAGACGGTGGATGCCCTCATGAAGCTCGAGCTGCCGGCCGGCGTGGACGTTCAGATCAAGTTGAATTAAATCGCCGGGAGCGATTTAAAACGACGCGCGCGGAAGCGCGTGTCGGCCCCCCAAGGACGAGGGCGAGGCCCAGGATGGCCCGAGTAGCTGACGTCGGGCTTGTACGCGGGCAGGTCGCACCTTATACTGCGCGGCCTTTTCGGCCCCGGGGCTTACGCCCAGGGCTTGGAGTTTCCGCGAAAGCGGTAGTCGGGCGAGGTTGGGACGGCCAGCGTTCCAAGACCACTCGAGCATCACGCGGCCCCGATCGGCCGCATGCTCCTCTGTCTCGAACCCTGCCCTGTGTATGTGGAGCCTTCCGCGGCTCTTCGCGGCGCTCCGCGCCATTTTTTACATGCGAGATCGGCGTAGCCGACCTCGAGGACAGTTGGGCGCAAGCCCATGAAGAGTTGGCCGCAAGGCCATGATGACTCGCAGCCCATGAAATTCACCCTGGTTGGCCGCAAGTGCGGCATGACGCGAGTGTTCACGGAAACCGGCGAGACCGTGCCGTGCACGGTCATCGAGGTGCTGCCCAATCGCGTCACGCAGCTCAAATCGCCGGAGCGGGACGGGTATCGCGCCGTGCAGGTGACCTGGGGCTCGCGCCGGCCGCAGCTGCTGACCAAGGCGCTTGCCGGCCACTTCGGCAACGCGAGCGTAGCCCCCGGCCGGGGCTTGCTCGAGTTTCGCCTGGCCAAGGACGAGGGCTCGGAGCTCAAGCCCGGCTCGGAGCTGCGAGTCGATCTCTTCAAGGCAGGCGAGAAGGTCGATGTGACCGGCACGACGCTCGGAAAGGGGTTTGCCGGGACGATCAAGCGGCACCACTTCGCCGGCGGGTACGCTTCGCACGGCAATTCGGTGTCGCACCGAGCGCCGGGCTCCATCGGCCAGCGCCAGACACCCGGACGGGTGTTCAAGGGCAAGCGGATGTCGGGTCATCTGGGCGTGGTCCGCCGCACCACCGAGAACCTGCGCGTAGTCGAGATCGATATCGAGCGCAACCTCCTCCTCGTTCGGGGCGCCGTCCCCGGAGCGGAAGGCGGGAACGTCATCATTCGTCCCTCGCTCAAGGCGGGGCGGCGTGCGGCACGCAAGACCGTTGCGCCCTCCAAGGGCGCCGGCGCGAGCGGGACGGCGGCCAAGCCGGCTGCGGCATCGAAGCCCGCCGCGGCGGCCAAGCCTGCTGCGGCAGCCAAGCCGGCCCCAGCGTCCAAGCCGGCCCCGGCGAAGAAGTAGCCATGATGAATTTGAAGATGGTCGATGGAGGCGGCGAGGTTCAGGTGTCCGAGGCGGCGTTCGGACACAAGCTGAACGAAGCGCTCATCCATCAGGTCGTGACGGCCTATCGCGCGGCCGGCCGCGCGGGCACCAAGGCGCAGAAATCCCGCGCCCGCGTAAGCGGCGGCGGCAAGAAGCCCTGGGCGCAGAAAGGCACCGGCCAGGCGCGCGCGGGCTCCAACCGCAGCCCGATCTGGGTGGGGGGCGGCAAGACGTTCGCGGCCCAGCCCCGCGACTTCTCGCAGAAGGTGAATCGAAAGATGTACCGCGGGGCGATCCGCTCGATGCTGTCGGAGCTCGCGCGCCAGGAGCGGCTCGTCGTCGCGCCGCAGATCGTCCTAGACGCTCCGAAGACCAAGCTGCTCGCGACACGGCTCAAGTCCTGGTCGCTCGATGATGTGCTGATCGTCGTCGAGGCCGAGGACTCCAAGCTCCATCTCGCCGCCCGCAACCTCCCGCACGTGGAGGTGATCGAGGCGGGCGCCTTGAATCCGTTGAGCCTGCTGAGCCACGACAAGGTCCTGATGACGGTCGCCGCCGTCAAACTGATCGAGGAGCGCTTGCAATGAGGCGCGAACAGCTCATGACGGTGCTCCTCGCCCCGCACGTCACGGAGAAGACGTCCCTTGCCATGCAGAACCACAACCAGTATGTGTTCCGCGTGCGCCGGGAGGCGACCAAGACCGACATCAAGCAGGCGGTGGAGCTGATGTTCGAAGTGAAGGTGCAAGGCGTCCAGGTCGCGAACGAGCGGGGCAAGATGCGCCGCTTCGGCCGCATCCAGGGCCGCACGCAGGATTGGAAGAAGGCCTACGTGCGGCTCGCGCAGGGCCAGACGATCGACTACGAGGCCAAGGCGAAAGCCTGAAGGCCCTCGCGAGACACGCCATGGCACTCATCAAGTACAGACCCACCTCGCCTGGAACCCGGAGCGTGGTCAAGATCGACCGCTCGCATCTTCACAAGGGCGATCCGTATGCGCCGCTCACCTCCACGCAGCGCAGGACCGGCGGCCGCAACCACTACGGGCGCATCACCACGCGCCACATCGGCGGGGGCTCGCGCCAGAAGTACCGGACCATCGACTTCAAGCGCGACAAGGACGGCATTGCAGGTGTCGTCGAGCGCGTCGAGTACGACCCGAACCACACGGCGCACATCGCGCTCGTGCGCTACGCAGACGGCGAGCGGCGCTACATTCTCGCAACGAAGGGCATGGCGGCGGGCGATGAGATCCGCTCCGGAGCCGACGCTCCGATCAAGCCGGGCAACGCGATGGCGCTGCGCCATATCCCGGTCGGCTCGCTGGTGCATAACGTCGAGCTGAAGCCCGGCAAGGGCGGCCAGCTCGCGCGCAGCGCCGGCAGCTCCGCGCAGTACACGGCCCGCGAGGGCGTCTATGCCTATCTGAGGATGAAATCCACCGAGATGCGCCGGGTGCACATCGACTGCCGCGCGACGGTCGGCGAGGTGAGCAACGACGAGCACAACCTGCGCAGCTACGGCAAGGCGGGCGCGATCCGCTGGCGCGGGGTCCGGCCCACCGTGCGCGGCCTCGCGATGAATCCCGTGGACCACCCGCACGGAGGCGGTGAGGGCAAGTCCGGCCAGGGCAATCCGCATCCGGTCTCGCCTTGGGGCTGGAACACCAAGGGCCTGAAGACCCGCCACAACAAGCGCACGGACAACATGATCGTGCAGCGCCGCCGCAACAAGGTGAGGTGATCCGCATGCCGCGCTCATTGAAGAAGGGACCCTTCGTCGATCTGCATCTCGCGAAGAAGGTGCAGATCGCGCATGCGAAGAGCGACCGCAAGCCGATCAAGACCTGGTCGCGCCGCTCGATGGTCGTGCCCGACATGGTCGGGCTCACGATCGCCGTTCATAACGGCCGCCAGCACATTCCCGTGCTCGTGAGCGAGAACATGGTCGGCCACAAGCTCGGCGAGTTCGCCCCGACGCGCACGTTCAAGGCGCACTCGGGCGACAAGAA
>JASHTA010000307.1 GCA_030040795.1 Gammaproteobacteria bacterium
GGTGGCATTCCCCGAGACGGCGTAGAGCCCGAAGAACTCGTTCAACATGTCGCGCGGCGAGAGCTTCGCCATGAGAGTGCGGCTCGTGGCAAGGCCGCCCGTCACGAAGAAGGCCATGAGATTCTGAGTGACCAGGAAAACCTTGTTCGGGAGCCCCGGGAAGAGTCCCGCCGCGTGTGGCAACGCGCCGGCATGCAGCTTCACGAAGAAGACGGTGTCGGGCGTGAGCGAGCACACGACGATGTTGGCGAGCAGGCAGCCTGCGACGAAGAGCATCGTCGCCGCCTTGGTGCCGATCCGGTAGTCGAGCCAGCCGGCAAAGAGTCCGGAGAGCGTCGCGACAACGCTGTTGAGCAATCCCATGGCGACGAGCATCGGCGCAGTCCAGTGCAGCACGCCGGCAGCCACGACGCTGGTGAACAGCATCATCACGACGAAGCCCTCGTTATAGAGGAGCCGCGCGACGAGAAACAGCGTGGTGTTGCGGTAGCTGCGCAACCGCCCTAGCGTGTGGATGAGGCTCGAGAGCCCGTCCCGGACGGCCTGCGGAATATTGCGGGCCGTTCCCGGAGAATCCGGTGTCAGCACGAACATCGGAATGTAAAACAGCACGAGCCAGACCGCGGCAAGAATGCCGACGGCGCGTTCCGGCTCGTGAGCGGCAACGTCGAGGCCAAAAAGCGGGTGCGCGCTTCGCCCCCACGCATACAGATAGAAGACGAACAGGATGATCCCGAAGAAGTTGCCGAGGCTGAAGCCGAGACCGCTCAGGAACCCGATGCGGCCGGGCGGAGAGACGTTCGGCAGCATCGCGCTGCAGAACACGTTGGAGTACTCGAAGCAGAGCGTCCCGCCGACGAGCGCCAGCATGACCCAGATGAGGCCGGAGCTCATGTGAGGCGTCGCGAACCACAGCGCGGCCATGCTGGGTGCGCCTAGCACGAGACAGCCGACGAGCCACGGCTTGCGGCGACCCCCCGCATCTGCGATCGCGCCGAGCACCGGAGCCCCGACGGCAACGAGCAACGCGGCCGCGGAGGAGACGAAGCTCCAGACGGTCTGCCCGCGCACCGGGTCGGGAATGACGACCGTGCTGAAGTAGGCGGCAAAGACGAAGATGTTGACGAGGACGTTGTAGGGACTGCGGGCGCCGTCGCAAGCGGCCCATGCGATCTGCCCGATCACGCTCGCCGGCCGGACCACCGAGTCCGACGAAGCGATCGCGCCGCCAGGCGCCGTGCGAGGCGGAACGGCCGTACCGCTTGCCGCAGCGAGCGGCTCGGCCGAGCGGGCCTGCGTCATGACTCAACCCCCCTTGGTTGAAGACGTGCACAGTATCACCTGTGCGCAAGGGGGCCGGCCACTTTGACCGCGCGGCCACCCTCATCACGCGGCCCACCCTCCGCGCGCGGCCACCCTCCCCGGCGTAGGTGATACTGTGCGCATCCTTCGGGAGCCGACGAGGTCAGTGCTTGGAAGAAGTCGTTCGCCACGAGGCGCCGATTTGCGTCGGGCGCGATCATCCGGCGCTGCCGGGTCATTTTCCCGGCAGGCCGATGGTGCCAGGCGTCGTCGTGCTCGACCAGCTCGTGCAGGCCGCCGAATCGCGGCTCGGCAGGCCGCTGCGCATCGCAGGTCTCGCCCAGGTGAAGTTCCTCGCGCCGCTGCTGCCCGGGGAGACGGCTCGCTGCTCGCTCCAGATCGAGCGCGCCCGGCTGCGTTTTCGCGTGGAGCGCGGCGGCCAGCTGCTCGTGCAAGGCGCCTTCGCGCTCGCCGCGGAGAGCACCGGATGAGGTGGCTGGCGGGCGCTCGCGAGATGATGGCGATGCTATTGCTGCTCGGCCCGGCAGCGGCCGGGTCCACTGGGTTCGCGCTGGACACCCTCCTGCACCGCCTCGCGCGACCCGCTCCATCCTCGACGCCCTTCGTCGAGGCGCACTTCTCACCCCTGCTCACTCGTCCCCTGGTGGTGTCGGGCAAGCTCGAGTATCTCGGGCCGGATGCGGTCGCCCGCACCGTCGAGAACCCGTACCGCGAGCGCTCGGAGATTCGAGGCGAGACCGTCACCGTCGAGCGCCAGGGCGAGCGAGCGCAGAGCTTCTCCCTGCAGCGAGTGCCCGAGATGCGGAGCCTCCTCGCGAGCTTCACGGCATTGCTGAGCGGCAACGTCATGGCGCTCGAGCGGCAGTTCCAGCTCGACTTGCACGGCGATGAGCGGCAGTGGACGATCGGGCTCACGCCGCGCGACCCGTACATCCATCAGCGCATTCGCTCGATCACGGTATCCGGACGCGGCTCCGAGCCGCGGTGCCTCACCACGTACGAGGCGAACGACGATCTCACCATCATGCTACTGGCCGGCGCGGCGCAGACCTCGCCGCCCGCCGCGCCCGATCGCGCCTGGTTCGACGGGCGGTGCCGCGGGACGAGCGAGTAGCGCCGGCGGCCCGTGTCCCCGCGCGGTCGAACAGCGCTCATCGCGATCGTTTGGGCCGTCCTGATCGGCCTCTCCGGCCTGTACATCGAGTCCACGCTGCGCGTGAGCGGCGATCTGCGGCTGTTCATGCCGACCCCGCACACGCGCGCGGAGCATCTGATCCTCGAGGAGGTGAGCGAGGGGCCGGCGTCGCGTCTGCTGATGGTCGCCTTGCGCGCCACCGCGGCCACGCAGGGCGCCGAGACCGATCAGGGTGCCGGGGCGGCACACGGCGCTGAGACGGCGCAGGCCGCCGAGACCGAGCAGATCGCCGAAACCTCGCGGCGCCTCGCGCGCGCTCTGCAGGCCGATCCGGCATTCGCGCTGGTGACGAACGGCGCGAATCCGCTGAGCACGATACCGTCGTCGCTGCTGCCGTATCGATACCTGCTGTCACCCACGCTGGACCACGAGCGCCTGGACGCCGGCTACCTGCACCAGCAGCTCCTCGAGCGCGAGCGCGATCTCTCCTCCCCGGCCGCGGGTCTCCTCGAGCCCTGGCTGCCTCGCGATCCCACGCTCGAGACATTGAAGGTTCTACAGTCGTGGCAGCCTGCGCGCGAGCCACAGCTGATCGATGGCGTGTGGTTCAACGAGAGGGGGAGCGCGGCACTCCTGGTCGTCGAGACGGCCGCGGCCGCCTTTGATCCCCGGGCGCAGCGCCTCGCGATGCAGAGGCTACGCTCGCACTTCGTGGCCGCTCGAGCCGCCCCCTCCATCCAGCTCGACGTGACGGGGCCCGGCGCGTTCTCGGTGCTGATGCAAAGCCGCAGCGAGGCCGATTCTCGGCTCGCTGGCATCCTCGACACGGCCGGAATGATCGGCCTGATGCTGCTCGCCTTTCGCAAGCTGCGATACGTCGTGCTCGGCGCGTTGCCGCTCGCGACGGCAGGGATTGCCGCGCTCG
>JASHTA010000308.1 GCA_030040795.1 Gammaproteobacteria bacterium
ATTCGCTCGGCGCCATCGAGGCCGTGCGCAAGGGTGTCTTCTCTCCCGACATGACACCACCGCCCGACAGTTTCGCGGCGCTGAAGGCGAAAGTCGCGCAGACGATCGCCGGGCTCGACAAGGTCAGCCCCGCGGAGGTCGATGGATTCATCGGGCGCGACATGTGCTTCTCGATTGGTGATCGGCGCATCGACTTCACCGCGGAGAATTTCCTGCTGTCCTTCTCGCAGCCGAACTTCTACTTCCACGCGACGACCGCGTACGACATCCTGCGCTCGAAGGGGCTCGCGATCGGCAAGCGCGACTTCATGGGCAAGCTGCGCTCGAAGGCCTGAACCCGGGCTCCTGCGACCGCCGCTAGAGATTCGCCATTCCACCATCGACGCTGAGTTCGACTCCCGTGATGTAGGACGCGTCGTCCGAGGCGAGGAACGCCACTGCGCTCGCGATCTCCTCCGGACGGCCCATCCGACGCATCGGCACTCGACCGGAGATGCCGGCCTTGAAGCCCTCGATCTGCTCCCCGGTCATTCCACTACGGCCGAATATCGGAGTTGCAATCGGTCCGGGAGCCACCGCATTGACGCGAATGTTGCGGCCCAGCAGCTCTGTGGCGGCCGTGCGGGCGAAGGAGCGTACGGCGGCCTTGGTGGCGGCATAGACGCCCATGTTCTCGGGGCCCTTTCTCGCGGCGATGCTGGTGTTGAGGATCACCGACGCGCCGTCGTTGAGATGAGGGATCGCCTTCTGGATGGTGAAGTAGACACCCTTGACGTTGATGGCGAACAGCTCGTCGAAAAGCGCCTCCTCGGCCGCGGTGTAAGGGGCGAATTTCCCGATGCCCGCGTTCGCGAACAGCACATCGATCTTTCCGAGCTTGGACACAACGACGGAATACAGCCGCTCGATGTCCTCGAGCCTCGATACATCGCTCTGCACGGCGAGGGTTCCGGCACCGATGGCGCTTACCGCCGCATCGAGCGTTCTCGCATCTCGGCCGGTGATCGCCACGCGCGCGCCTTCCTGCTGCAACCGTTTTGCGCTCGCCAGCCCGATGCCGCTGTTGCCGCCGGTCACGACCGCCACTTTGCCTTGAAACCGGTTCATGGGACCTCCTGTTGATAGTCTTATAGTTCAGTATTATTGAACTATAGAAGCAAGGCAAAGATCGGATTAGAATGAGCATATGTCTCGTTTCGTGCATCCCACGAAGGAGGACATCACCCTCGCTGGAGTGCTCGGCGCCCTCGGCGATCCGATGCGCCTCAAGATCCTGAAGAAGCTGCTCGAGAGGCGGCACGGCCACCTCTCGTGCTCGGAGGCGGCGCCTTGCACGGAGATGGCCAAATCGACGCTCTCGCACCACTTCCGGATTCTGCGTGACGCCGGGTTGATCCGGACGACGAAGCAGGGCGTCGAGAACCTCAACAGCGTGCGCTGGGACGACCTCAACGAGCGCTTTCCCGGGTTGCTCGCGGTGATCATGAAGTTTCAGCTCTGACGTACAGGCACGTCGACCGCCGCGGGACTTTGCGCTTCCGGCGAGGCGCTATCGCATGAGCTCCAGCGGCTTCGGCAGCTTGTCGAGAAGCTCCTCGGAGAATTCTGCGTCAATGTGAAAGAACGCGAGGCGCGCGAGCTTGTCGGAGCGGTTTTCCCAGGCGTGGTTCGTCCCACGCTGGACGACGACATCGCTCTTCCTCAGCGTGACCTCACTGTCGTCGAGCACGAGCACGACTTCTCCCTCGATGACCACGACGTAATCGAGCGTCTTCGTGCGGTGCATGACCGTGCGCTTGCCGCCATCCTTGGGAGGATAGATGTCGATGATGCGCAGGAGGTGGCCGGCGACGGGCATGATCGTGAACTCGCGCTCGTTGGGCTCACGATCCTCCACGGACGTGAGCATCGGAACTGCCCGAGCGACGTTCCACATCTCGAAGAAATCCGCTCCGACGGAGCGCCCTTGCATCGGGTGGCGCTGGGGGGGCGATCCGTCGGACAGGACGATCGACTTGCCGCTTTTGTCATGCCCGGTGACGATACGTCTGGCGGACTCGGCCACGGAGATCTCCTTCGCTCGAGCGGAATCGGGGTCCTGCCGGCCGCGCGGCCGGCCATGTGACCTACGGGCCGACGTTCAAAAACTGAACCAGCGCCGTTCCGTCCGATTCCGTTCGAGCCGCGCCCGTCACTCGCGTGCCCGGTTTCAGCAGAGAGGCGTCGCCGGTTCCGATCAACGTGATGCGCGTCCGCGGCGACACCTCGATGCTTTGCGCGCCGCCTTTGTACGTCACCTCGAGGGTTACGCCGGCGGCGCTACCGTTGGCCGTTCGGACGTTGCCGTTGGTCATCGTGATGTTGCCGTTCGTCATGGTCGTGTTGGGGCGGCCCATCGAAGTGTGCCCCTCGCCAACGCCGCGCATACTCTCAGGGAAGATGTGGCATTCGGTCGCATGAAGTTTGCCGTGTGTCTCGACGGCCGTGCATCCCACGAACTTGCCGGATGAGAGGTCGGCGGTCGTGGCGGTTCGGCTCGTCATGATGCGTGCCGAATCCGCGAGCCGGTACGTCGCCGTGGTGCCGCCCTGACCGGTGATCTTGAAATCCTTGCCGTCGACGTTGTCCACCGTTCCCGAGAAGGGGGTCAAGCCGCTCATCGGATTGGCGGGACGGGTTTGGGAGAAGCTCGGCAGCGCCAGCAGTGCGGCGCAAGCGCTGAGCAGAAGAATGTTCGTTCGCATGACGTAAAACTCCATGTGTCGGCAGCGAGCCTGATTTGTGCTTCCCGGCCCGACGCATCACTCGTCGCGCACCCGCAGGAAGGTGTTCTTGGCCAGGCGTTGCCAAGCTCAACCAACGCAGTGGAATGATAACGCGGAGGCGGCTGAAAGTGCGACCACCGCGATCAAATTTGCGTGCGATCGGCGGAAGATGCCCGCCCGCTCGAAGCCCACCCCCCGAAGCCCGCCCGCTCGAAGCCTAACCACTCGAAGCCTAGCCGCTCGAAGCCCAGCCGTTCGTGCAAGGTTGCGTCGCACATGAGCCTGGCGTCTCCCGGTAGTACGAGGGGAGCGTGTATCATGGCGACGAGGGAGAGAGGTATGGCACGAAAGCTCGAAAAGCTTCTCACCGGCGGATCCTTCTTCGAGGGTCCGCGCTGGAGGGAGGGACGCTGGTACGTCTCGGACTTCTACCAGCACCACGTTCTCGCGATCGACGAGAACGGCGCGGCAGAAGAGGTGCTGATCGTGCCGCAACAGCCTTCCGGCATCGGATGGCTGCCCGATGGCTCGCTGATCGTCGCTTCCATGCGCGATCACAAGCTGCTCCGCCGACGGCCGAACGGGGAGGTCACCGTGCACGCCGACGTTTCGGCATTCTGCGGTGGTTGGCTGAACGACATTGTCGTGGACGGGAAGGGACGGGCCTGGTGCGGCAACTTCGGCTACGATCACTTCGCGGGCGAGGCTCCGCGCACGACGAACATCATCCGGGTCGATCCGGATGGCAAAGCGCAGATCGCCGCAAGCGGCATGCACTTTCCCAACGGCTCCGTCGTTACCCCCGACAACAGGACGCTGATCGTCGGCGAGACGACCGGCGCGTGCTACACCGCCTTTACCATCGCGGACGACGGCACGCTCCAGAATCGTCGCGTGTGGGCGTCGCTGCCGGATCTGCTTCCCGACGGCTGTTGTCTCGATGCCGAGGGGCGTATCTGGTCCGCGGATCCGCGCGAGTCGCGCGCGCGCCTGATTGCCGAGGGCGGTCGCGTGATCGAGGAGATCAGAACGCCAGCCGGTACGGCGCCGTTTGCGTGCATGCTGGGCGGCGCGGACGGCAAAACGCTGCTGCTCGCTTGCTCTCCTCCCGGCGTGGGGGCCGGCCGCGAGGGGAAGACGGACGGCTGCATCTTCACGGCGCGCGTCGACGTGCCCGGTGCCGGCTATCCTTGAAGAGATTCGCGCGGCGGTCGACTTCGCCGTCGATTGGCTTCGGAAGCACCGCGGATAGGGGATATGCATGGCGATGAAGATCGATGTCGACACGGCGCCGACGGTGGTCGGTTCGCGCTACCCGGCGCCCTACGACCAGAGCTGCGCCGGGCGGTTTCGGCGTCGCGTCGGAGACGCTGCCGGCTTGACGCAGTTCGGAGTCAATCTGACGCGCCTGCCGCCGGGGTCCTGGTCGAGTCAGCGGCATTGGCATACTGCGGAGGACGAATTCGTCTTTGTCGTCGAAGGCGAAGTCGCTCTCGTGACGGACTCCGGCACCGAGGTGCTCCGTGCGGGCGACTGCGCGGGATTCAAAGGGGGCGTCTCCGACGGCCACCATTTGCAGAACCGATCGAACCGAGACGCCGTCATTTTGGAGGTTGGAACTCGGCGGCCCGATGACGACCAGGTGTTCTACCCCGACATCGATCTGCAGCTCCTCAAAGGGCGTTCGGGTTACGCGCATCGGAACGGGGAGCCGTACGGCGGCAATAAGCCGCTAAATCCCGCGACCGGAAAATAGACGGGGGAGGCCCCTGGCGAGAGACACTCAAGCGCGAGCGGGAGCGCTCTTTGCGTGGCGTGGCGGGTGGACACGGAGAAGGCCATCGCGACTGAGGAGGTGATCGAGACCGATATACCGGCTCGGCTCGATCGCCTGTCCTGGTGCCGCTTCCACTCGCTGGTCGTGTTCGCGCTCGGCATCACCTGGGTGCTCGACGGCCTCGAGGTCACCCTCGTCGGTGCCATCTCCGGCGCGCTCAAGGCGAGCCCCACCCTGCACCTCAGCGATGCCGAGGTCGGCGCCGCGGCGAGCGCTTACCTCGCCGGGGCCGTGCTGGGGGCGCTGCTCTTCGGTTGGCTCACCGATGCGCTCGGCCGCAAGCGGATGTTCTTCATCACGCTCGGCCTGTACGTCGTGGCGACCGCAGCGAGCGCCCTCGCCGAGAGCTTCGCCGCGTTCGCGGCGTTCCGTTTCCTCACCGGCTGCGGCATCGGCGGCGAATACGCGGCCATCAACTCCGCGATCCAGGAATTCGTCCCGGCGCGCTACCGCGGGCGAACCGATCTCGCCATCAACGGCAGCTTCTGGCTCGGAGCGCTCGCCGGATCGCTCGCAACGACTCTGCTGCTCGCGCCAGGCAGGCTTCCTTCCGATGTGGGATGGCGCGTCGCCTTCGGTATCGGGGCGCTGCTCGGCCTCGTCGTCCTCGCGTTCCGCCGCACGCTGCCGGAGAGCCCGCGGTGGCTGGTGCTCCATGGGCGCGGCAAGGAAGCGGAGCGAACCATGACCTCGATCGAGCGGCGGGTCGCACAGCCCGAGCGCTCGCCCGCAGCGGAACGGCGGGCGGATGAGCCGGCGTCCTCTCCGATGCAGATGCCGGCGCGCCTCAAGCTTCGCGTACACCGGCGGCCCGTCGGCCCCGCGGCCCTGTCCGCGACGCTGTTTCGCCTCTATCCGAGACGCGCCGTGCTCGGGCTCGTCCTCATGACGGCCCAGGCCTTCTTCTACAACGCCATCTTTTTCACGCAGGCTCTGGTGCTCGAGCAATTTCTCGGCGTGCCGTCCGACAGGGTGGGGCTCTATCTCGCGCCTTTCACGATCAGCAACTTCATCGGGCCTCTCGCCCTCGGGTGGCTGTTCGATCGGTGGGGGCGACGCCCGATGATCACGACGACGTACGCACTGGCAGGACTGCTGCTCGCCGGTACTGCACTCGAGTTCGCCGGCGGCGCGCTCACGGCCGCGACGCTCACCGTCGCGCTGACGATCGTCTTCTTCTTCGCCTCGCCCGCTGCGAGCAGCGCCTATCTCACGGTGAGCGAGAGCTTTCCGCTCGAGGTGCGCGCGCTCGCGATCGCTGCGTTCTACGCGTTGGGCACCGCGCTGGGGGGCATCGCGGCCCCTTGGGTCTTCGGAAGCCTCATCGGCACCGGCCGGCCAGGTGCCATCGCGGGCGGCTACGCATTCGGTGCGGCGCTGATGGTGATCGCGGCCATCGTGGAGGCGTGGCTCGGCATCGATGCGGAACGGCGCCCGCTCGAGCAGGTGGCGCGGCCGCTGTCGAGCGTGGAGGAGCCGCAGGGGTTGAGCGGCTGGGATGCCTGAGCGAGGCCGGCAAAGGGAACCCAAGAAACCGCGGCGCGCCCGTGCCGAGAGGGGTGTCGGCAGGAGCGCGCCGCGTTGCTAGCAAATCGAGGATGGCAGCGTCAGTCCCGCGCCGCCGAGAAGCCGGTCGATGCTCGCCGCCGCAGAGACGTTCTGCACATGCACGCACCACGGCTCGCCACGCGTTTGGGAGCGGACGTACTCGGCGCATTCGCAGGTCCATGTCAGGTGGCCGGAGCCGTCACGCATCTCTTGTACACGGTGACCATGAACAAAATATGTCCGCTGCGGCCATAGCTTTCGTTTCCCACGATCGAGGCTCACGAGGATTGCCTCCTGTCCGGTCGTGCCATCGGAGCGGCGCAGAGACTTCAAAGCAAATCCGATGCCAGGCAGGTCCAAGCTCGCAGCGTGTCCAAGCGCCTGATTTGCCGTGGCGGGCCGGAAGGGAGTCCGGCGAGCCTGCACCGATCGTGTGCGCTGTGGGCGGGGCCGCACCAAAGTCGCGTCCGTCTTCACGACGACCGCGTGAATTCCGGCGGAAAATCGGAGCCATACAACTGGCACGGGCGTTGCACCGCTCAGCACAGCGTTGCACTGGAGCCAGGGCATGAGGGCGATTTCCCCGCCGGAGCTGGACGACAGCCTGCTGCGCGCCGAGACGGCGCCGGGGATGGCGCTCGACAAGATCGCGGCCTTCCTGGTCTCCGCGTTCGGGGCGCGACGCGAGCGGGGGCCGCTGTTCACGTTTCAGTCGGTCGAGGGTCTTCCGCCCGTCGAGCTCAAGCGTTTGCTCGAGCGCGACCTGATGACTCGCACGCGGCTGAAGCGGCTGCTACTGAAAGGACAGCGCGATGGGTCCCTCGCGCTGCGCAGCCCCGACACCGCCTGTGCGCTGATCTTCGCCTCTCTTCAGGCGACGGTGGACATTGCAAGCGGCCCGGAGCAGCAGATCTGGGACGCCGAGCTGATCGAGCTGCTGCTTGCCGCGCTCGCCGAGCCTCACCGTCCGGATAACGTCCTGCGGCGCGAGAGCGAGCCCGGCTCGAACGAGGAGCCCGACTCGAACGGGACTCGTTCGGGCGAGCCCAGCTCCAACGAGCCCGCTCAGTTCGTGCCGCCTCCCACGTTCGGCCCCGCACCGCCCGGGGAAGCGCGCGCCGGCTTGACGCTCAGCAGCTCCACTTCGAACTTCAGCACCGAGCCCGGTGGAATCGGTCCCTGCCCGCTATCGCCGTAAGCCAGGTCGGGTGGGATGAACAACTCCCACTTCGCGCCCGGCTTCATGAGCTGAAGGGCTTCCGTCCAGCCCTTGATGACCTTGCTGACCGTAAATGTCGCGGGCTCGCCGCGCTTGTAGGAGCTGTCGAACTCCGTCCCATCGAGCAGCGTTCCCCGGTAGTTCACCGTGACGTCGTCCGCGGGTCGCGGAGAGGCACCGCTGCCGGGATTCAAGACCCTGTACTGCAGTCCGCTCGCCGTGGTCACGACTCCCTTTCGCTTGGCGTTGTCAGCCAGGAATCGGCGCGCTTCAGCCTGATTCTTGCCTAAGGTGGCGGCACGATCCTGCAGGACGAGACGCATGAGCTGCTGCACGTTCTGTTGATCGGCCGCGGTGGGCTCCACCGTCCCCTTCACCACGTCGCGCAGACCCTGTGCCATCTTGTCGAACGCCACGGCGTCCGCCGGAATCCCGAATCGACGCAGCTGCGAGCCCAACAGGACCCCCAGGCTGTAGCTGGCCTTCTCCTTCACCGAACGGGCGTTCTCGGGGCTCGACGCGCCGGTGCCACGCTTGGCAGCGGCGCCTGCCGGCTGGCTCGCCTGCTGCGCGATAACGGGCTGGAAGCCCGCGGCGACGGCCGCCGCGAGCACGCAAGAGAGCATTCGGACTGCCGGCCGCGAGAGGGCGTACGCGGTCGCGCGGCGACGAAGTTCTAGGATCACGAGATCACCTCGGGGTGGGCTTCGATGGTCGCTAGTGTCGCCCGATGCGCGCGAATGTGCTCGGGTTTTTGCGGCGGCGCTCGCGCCCGCCCTCGATGGCGGATTCACGTTACAGTAGGCGCGTCAAGCGAGGAGATAGCCCATGTTCGAGCGGCTCGAGCGTTTGCCCGACGATCCGATCCTCGGCCTGATGGCCGCCTTCCGGGCGGACAACAGCCCCGAGAAGGTCGATCTGGGGGTCGGGGTCTACCGCAATGGCCGGGGCGAGACACCGGTGCTCGAGTGCGTCCGGCGCGCCGAGCGCGCGGTGCTCGAGCGGCAGTCCACGAAGACCTACGTCGCGCCGGCGGGCAATGCGGCCTTCAATCAAGCGATGGAGCGCCTGGCGTTCGGGGCGGGCCATCCCGCGCTCAACGCAGGGCGCGTGTGCACGATTCAGGGGGTGGGAGGGTGCGGCGCCCTGCGGCTCGGCGCGGAGTTGATCCACGCGGCTTCGCCAGGCTCGGTGGTGCATGTCAGCTCGCCGACGTGGGCCAATCACGTGCCCCTGCTCACCGGCTGCGGGCTCAAGCTGGAGACGTACCCCTACTACGATCCGGCGACGGGCGGCGTGCGCTTCGGCGAGATGCTTCAGGCGCTCGAATCACTGCCGGCGGCGAGCGTTGTGCTCCTGCACGCCTCGTGTCACAACCCGACCGGAGCCGACCTCTCGGAGGAGCAGTGGCGCGAGGTTCTGGCGGTCGTGCAGCGGGGCAGGCTGCTGCCCTTCATCGACATGGCGTACCAGGGGCTCGGTGCAGGCGTCGATGCCGATGCCTTCGCCGTGCGCCTGTTCGCCTCCGAGGTCCCCGAGCTGCTCGTGGCGGTGTCCTGCTCCAAGAACTTCGGGCTGTACCGCGAGCGCGCCGGCGCGCTGCACATTCTCACCGAGTCGGCGAGCCGCTCGCAGGCCGCGCTCAGCCAGGAGGTGCGGATCGCCCGCCGCCTCTACTCGATGCCGCCGGACCATGGAGCCGCCATCGTGAGTGAGATCCTTGCCGATGCAGCGCTGCGCGACCTGTGGCAGCGGGAGGTGAGCGACATGCGCGAGCGCATTCTCGCCCTGCGCCGCGACCTCGTGCGCGAGCTCAGAGCGGCTTGCCCCTCGCGGGATTTCGGCTTCATTGCGGCCCAGCGGGGCCTGTTTTCCTTCCTCGGGGCGAGCCCCGAGCAGGTGGCGGCGCTGCGCGCCGACTACCACGTCTACATGACCGTGGACAGCCGGATCAACGTCGCCGGGTTGCGTGGTGAGAACCTCAAGTACTTCGCGCGCTCAGTCGGGCAGGTGATGCGCTGATCGGCGCATCGCCTGCGTGAGTCTCGCGGCTCAGCGCATCACCTGCGCGAATTCGCGGCTCAGCGCAATGTCTGCGTGCGCTGCGCCGGTCAGCGGGATGCCTGAGCGAGCTCGGCCAGCGAGCGGATGGGCGCCGAGCAGACGCTTCCGCGGCAGAGATAGGCTACCGCAGGGCCGCGAGGCGCCTTTTCCGCAAGGGCGGGGGGCAGGTCGCGCGCATCGGCCGGAATGGCGAGCACGAGGCGGCGCGGGGTATAGGTCTTGGCGAGCTCGCGGCGCCACGCGTCGATCTCGTGGACCTCGCCGCGCAGGATCACGATCTCCGGTGGACTCAGGTACTCCTCGAGGGCGATGAGCAGCGAGACGTGCGACGGCGGATGGCGCGCCACCGCGTTCCATCCGGCGCGCAGGATCGATTCGGCTGCCCGCAGGAATCGTGTCTCACCGAGCAGGTATCCCATGCGCTGCAAGGCAAGGGCGGCAACACCGTTTCCGGAAGGAGTCGCATCGTCCGCGAACGACTTGGCTCGGTGGAAGAGCGCCTCGTGCTCGTCGGACGTGAAGTACAGACCTCCCGAGCGACGGTCGGTAAAGTGCTCAAGCGCCACCTCCAGCAGCTCGCGAGCGAAGGCGAGCTCATCGGCCGCAAATCGTACCTGCTGCAGCTCGAGCACGGCGTCGGCCAGATAGGCATAGTCATCGAGGTAGGCGTCAAGATGCGCACGGCCGTCGCGGCTGCTCGCGAGCAAGCGCCCATCCCGCCAGTGCGTGCGCCGCAGGAAGTCGAGCGCGCGGCTCGCCGATGCGGCGAAGTCATCGCGGCCCAGGGCGCGCGCGGCCGAGGCCATGCCGCGAATCATGAGGGCATTCCACGCCGTGAGGATCTTGTCGTCGCGGCCTGGCGGCACGCGCTGCGCGCGAATGGCGAGGAGCTTGCGGCGCGCGGAATCGATCCGCGCGGCCGTCTCGCTCACAGTGAGGCCGAGACGGGCGGCGATCTGCTCGACGGCGACGAATCCGTGCAGATGCCAGCGCCCCTCGAAGTTCGGTGCCCGATCGATGCCGAAGCGCGGCGCGAAGGCGGTAAGCTCCTCCGGCGTGAACGCGCGCTCGATCTCGGCGCGGTCCCAGACGTAGTACCGCCCCTCGTGTCCCTCGGAGTCCGCATCGAAGCTCGAGTAATAGCCGCCCAACGGGGACTGCATCTCCCGCATTGCCCACTCGGCCGTCTCCGCGGCGACGCGAGCGTAGAGCGGCTCGGAGGTGGCGAGGGCGGCTTGAGAGTAGACCGCGAGCAACGCGCCGTTGTCGTACAGCATCTTCTCGAAGTGCGGGATCATCCAGTACGGATCGACCGAGTACCGAGAGAAACCTCCGCCCACCTGGTCGTTGATTCCGCCTTCGCCCATGCGTTGCAGCGTGAGAGTCGCCATGTGCAGCGCTTGCGGATCTCGCTGTGGCTCCGGCGCGCCGGCGGACGGCGTCGCGGTGGCCCCGATGGACGGCGTTGTGGGGGCCCCGGCCGACGGTGTCGCGGTGGTGCCCCCATGCCAAGCGCGCAGTAGCAGCTCGAGAGTGAGCGGATGGGGAAATTTCGGAGCCCCGCCGAAGCCGCCGAACGTCGTGTCGAACGTGGCGGCGAGGTCGGCGCGCGCCGCCGCGATGGGCTTCGCGTCGAGCTGGACCGAGGCGGAGGTGGAAGGTGCCTCGAGCTCGCCGAACGCCTGCATCAGCGCTTGGTTCTGCTCGTGTAGCTCCGTCTGATGGCTCGCGTAGTAGTCCGCGACGCGAGTGAGCACCTCCTTGAACGCCGGCATCCCGTAGCGCGGCTCCGGCGGGAAGTACGTGCCTCCGAAGAAAGGCCGCCGATCGTCGGGCGTGAGAAACATCGTGAGCGGCCAACCGCCCGACCGCCGCGTGATGAGGTGCTGCGCGATCTGATAGATGCGGTCGATGTCCGGACGCTCCTCGCGGTCGACCTTGATGTTGACGAAGCGCTCGTTGAGCAGCCGGGCGGTCTCCTCGTTCTGGAAGCTCTCCTCGGCGAGCACATGGCACCAGTGGCAGGAGGAGTAGCCGATCGAGACATGCACGGGCTTGCCCTCCGCGCGCGCCTTCTCGAAGGCTTCGGGGCCCCAGGGGTACCAGTCGACGGGGTTGTGGGCGTGCTGCAGCAGGTACGGACTGGTCTGCGAGATCAGACGGTTCGTGAATTTCGGCGTCCCGCCTTCGGGAGGTGTGGCTGTCATAGGATCGGTATAATCGCCCGTTTTGACCGACCGGAGAAGGCGCTGACGTGATCTCGGGCCCTGCAGAGGCCGCGCCGCCGCGGGCGGACGCATCCGGCGATCCGGCGCCGCCTCGCGTAGAGCCGGCGCCGCTCAGCCTCAAGCGCGGGGAGGAGCGCCGCCTCATCGCGGGGCATCCGTGGGTGTTCAGCAACGAGGTGGACACCGACCGCACGCCGCTCACCGCGTTCGCGCCGGGCGCCTGCGCCACCGTACAGTCCGATCGCGGCCGCTTTCTCGGCTACGCGTACGTCAATCCGCACGCGCTCATCTGTGCGCGCATCCTGAGCCGGGACGCGAGCTTGCCCATCGATGAGTCCCTGCTCGCACACCGGCTCGGCGTCGCGCTGGCCCTGCGGCAGCAGCTCAATCCCGCGCCTTACTACCGGCTCGTGTTCGGAGAATCGGATGGGCTCCCCGGGCTCGTGCTCGATCGATACGGAGATCTCATCGTCGGCCAGATCGCGACGGCGGGCATGGAGGCGCTGAAGTCCGCTGCGGAAAGCGCCGTGCGGACCGTGCTCTCTCCGGCTGCTCTGTACTGGAAGAACGATTCCGCGGCTCGGGCGCTCGAGCATCTCCCGGAGGTCGCCGAGCCCGCCTTCGGCGCAGTGCCCGACGTGATCGAAGTTCTCGAGGGGGGCGCACGATTCCACGCGCCGCTCGCCGGAGGCCAGAAGACGGGGTGGTTCTACGATCAGGCGGCCAACCGAGCGCGGCTGATGCGCTATTTGCGACCCGGCGCCCGTGTGCTCGACGTGTTCAGCTACGTTGGCGCATGGTCGATCCTCGCGCTGCGGGGGGGTGCGCGATCCGCGACCTGCATCGACGCCTCGCAGGATGCCCTCGATCACGCCCGCCGCAACGCAGCGGACAACGGCGTCGAGGTGGAGTGCCTGCGGGACGACGCGTTCGGTGCGCTCCAGTCGCTGCACGAGGGCGGCGCGCGCTTCGATGCGGTGATTCTCGATCCGCCCGCTTTCATTAAGCGCAAGAAGGACATTCCGAAGGGCCAAGCGGCGTATCGCAAGCTCAACCAGCTCGCTCTCCATCTCGTCGACCGCGACGGCCTGCTGGTGTCGTGCTCTTGCTCGTACCACCTGGCGGAGGCCGACCTGCTCGCGGCCGTCCAGGCAGCGGCGCGGCACTGTGGCCGCTTCGTGCAAGTCCTCGAGCTCGGAGGCCAGTCGCCCGACCATCCGGTGCATCCGGCGATCCCGGAGACCCGCTACCTCAAGGCGCTCTACTGCCGCGTCACGCGCGATTGAAGCGAAACCGCTACACTTTTGCACATGCTCAAGTACCCCGGCTTCAATCCGATCGCCATCCAGTTGGGACCGATTCATCTGTTCGGCCGCGTGCTCGGCCCGATCGCGGTGCACTGGTACGGCATCATGTACCTCGTCGGCTTCGCGGCCGGCTGGGGGCTCGCGCGCTTTCGCGCCTCGCGTCCGGGCTCCACGTGGAAGCCGGTCGACGTCGACGATTTCGTATTCTTCGCGATGCTCGGCGTCATTCTCGGCGGGCGCATCGGTTACGTGCTGTTCTACGGGCTGCCTTTCTGGAAGGGGGACCCCTGGTATCCGCTCAAGATCTGGGAAGGTGGCATGTCGTTCCACGGCGGCCTGATCGGCGTTGCGCTCGCCGTCTCCCTCTTCGCGATTCGCCGCGGCCGGCCGGTGGCCGATGTGCTCGACTTTGCGGCTCCGCTGCCCGGCGTCGGGCTCTTCGCGGGCCGCATCGGCAACTTCATCAACGGCGAGCTGTGGGGTAAGCCCACGACGCTGCCGTGGGGCTTCGATGTAAACGGCGTCGTGCGGCATGCCTCCCAGCTCTACGAAGCGGGGCTCGAAGGCATCGTGCTGTTCACCGTACTGTGGCTCTATACCGCGAAGCCGCGGCCCCGCCTCGCGCCTTCCGGGCTGTTTCTGGTGATCTACGGCATCTCACGCTTTCTCGTCGAGTTCGTGCGTGTGCCCGACCCGCAGCTCGGATATCTCGCCGGCGGGTGGCTCACCATGGGCCAGGTGCTCTCGCTGCCGATGATCCTGCTCGGCGCGGCGCTCATCGCGATCGCCTACCGCCGCGGCGTGCCGTCGGGAAACTGGGCGGTCGCGCAGTGAAGCCGTATCTCGATCTGCTCAGGCACATCCGCGCTCACGGCGCGCGCAAGACCGACCGCACGGGAACGGGGACCCTCTCCGTGTTCGGCCATCAGCTGCGCTTCGATCTGTCGCAGGGCTTTCCGCTCGTCACGACGAAGAGGATCCACGTGCGCTCGGTCGTGTTCGAGCTGCTCTGGTTCCTGCGAGGAGAGACGAACGTGCGCTGGCTGCGCGAGCACGGCGTCACCATCTGGGACGAGTGGGCGGATGAGCACGGCGAGCTCGGGCCGGTCTACGGCAAGCAGTGGCGGGCGTGGCCCCGGCCCGACGGCGGCGCGATCGATCAGATGAGCCGGGCCGTCGAGGCGCTGAGAAGCGATCCGGACTCGCGCCGGATCATCGTGAGCGCCTGGAACGTCGGGGAGCTCGATCGCATGGCGCTCGCGCCGTGCCACGCGCTCTTCCAGCTCTACGTGGCGGGCGGCGCGCTCTCTTGCCAGCTCTATCAGCGCAGCGCGGACTGCTTTCTGGGAGTGCCGTTCAACATCGCCTCCTACGCCCTGCTCACGCACATGCTCGCGCAGCAGTGCGATCTCGCGCCGGGCGAGCTCGTGTGGACCGGCGGAGACTGCCACCTGTATCTCAATCATCTCGAGCAGGCCGACATGCAGCTCGCGCGCGAGCCGTACCCTCTGCCGCAACTGCGGATCCGCCGCCGTCCGGCGAGCCTGTTCGAGTACCAGTACGAGGACTTCGAGTTCGTGGGCTACCGGCATCATCCCGCCATCCCGGCGGCCGTCGCGGTCTGACGCCGTGGCGCAG
>JASHTA010000309.1 GCA_030040795.1 Gammaproteobacteria bacterium
CCGGCACGCTTGCCGGCCCTTGCCGGGGCGGCCGCCTTGCCGGCCGGTCTCGCTACCCCAGCGGGACTTCCTGTGCGCACACCCCGCTTACCGCCACTCTCTCTTCCGCGGAGCAGCGCCGCCATGGTGGATCCCAGCTCCGCGGGCGATTTGACGGTGCGCACGCCCGCCGCCTCGAGCGCACGATACTTGTCGGCAGCCGTCCCCTTGCCTCCGGCCACGATGGCCCCGGCGTGGCCCATGCGCTTGCCGGGCGGGGCCGTGACGCCCGCGATGTAGGCGACGACGGGCTTCGTGACATAGCGTTGGATGTAAGCCGCCGCCGCCTCCTCGTCGCTGCCGCCGATCTCGCCGACCATCACGATGCCCTCGGTCTGCGGATCGGTCTGAAAGAGCTCGAGCACATCGATGAAATTCATCCCGCGCACGGGGTCCCCCCCGATGCCGACGCACGTGCTCTGGCCGAGGCCCACGTTCGTCGTCTGGAAGACCGCCTCGTAGGTGAGCGTGCCCGAGCGCGAGACGATGCCGACCGAGCCTTTCTTGTGGATGAACCCGGGCATGATGCCGATCTTGCACGCCTCGGGCGTGATGACGCCCGGACAGTTCGGCCCGATCAGCCGACTCGGCAGGCCTGCGAGCGTAGCCTTCACCCGCACCATGTCGTTGACGGGTATGCCCTCGGTGATGCACACGATGAGCTCGATGCCGGCATCCGCAGCCTCGAGAATGGCGTCCGCGGCATGAGCGGCGGGCACGTAGATCATGCTCGCCGTGGCTCCCGTCTTGCGTACCGCTTCCTCCACGGTGTCGAACACCGGCAGGCCGAGGTGCTGGCTGCCCCCGCGACCCGGCGTCGTGCCTCCCACGAGCTGAGTCCCATAGGCGAGACACTGCTCCGAGTGAAACGTGCCCTGCTTCCCGGTGAAGCCCTGGCAGATCACCCGAGTCCTCTGGTTCACAAGAATGCTCATTCGCGGTTTCTCATGGGCTTCGCCCCACTATCCTCGGGGTCGCTGACGCGACCCCGTTCATGAAGACAAGTCCAAGTGCATGTCACGGTCAAGCGGCCGCCTTGCGGGCGAGCGACACTACGGTTCGCGCGGCATCGGTTAGATCGCTGGCCGCGGCGATGGTGAGCCCACTCTTGGCGAGCATCTCCCGCGCCTTGTCGGCGTTGGTTCCCTCCAGGCGCACGACGACGGGCACGCGCACGCCGACGTTCTTCACGGCATTGATGACGCCTTCGGCGATCAGGTCGCAGCGCACGATGCCCCCGAAGATGTTCACGAGGATCGCGCGTACCTTGGGGTTCGAGAGGATGAGCTGGAAGGCCGCGGTCACTCGTTCGCTCGTCGCCCCGCCGCCCACGTCGAGGAAGTTCGCAGGCTGCCCACCGTGCAGCTTGATCAGGTCCATGGTCGCCATGGCGAGCCCGGCTCCGTTCACCATGCAGGCGATATCGCCGTCGAGCGAGACGTAGTTCAGCTCGTGCTCGCTCGCCCGCCGCTCCATCGGATCCTCCTGCGCGGGGTCGCGAAGCGCCGCCATCTCCTTCTGCCGGAAGAGCGCGTTCTCGTCGATATTGACCTTGGCGTCGAGCGCGAGCAGATGCCCGGCCTTCGTCACGATGAGCGGATTGATCTCGACGAGGCTCGCATCCCGCTCGAGGTACAGGCGGTACAGCGCAACCGCGATCGCCTGCAGCTCCGCGATCTGACCGCCCTGGAGCCCGAGGCCGAATGCGAGCTTGCGGCACTGATAGGGCTGCAGGCCCGCCGCCGGGTGTACGTTCGCCGTGAGGATCTTCTCCGGCGTTCGGGCGGCAACCTCCTCGATCTCCATGCCGCCCGCGGCCGAGGCGATGAGGGCGATGCGACCGCGCTCGCGATTGAGGGTCAGCGAGAGATAGAACTCGCGGGCGATGTCCGAGCCGACCTCCACGTAGACCTTCTCCACCGGGAGGCCCTCGGCGCCGGTCTGATGCGTGGCGAGCCGGCGACCTAACATCCCTTCGGCGGCGGATCGCACCGCATCGAGGTCCCGCGCGAGCTTCACCCCGCCCGCCTTGCCCCGACCCCCGGCATGCACCTGGGCCTTGACCACCCAGACCGAGCCGCCGAGCGCACGGGCCGCCTCGACCGCCTCCCCGGGCGTCGCGGCAACCCGGCCTGCCGGCACGGGAATGCCATACGTGCGAAATACGTCCTTCGCCTGATATTCGTGCAAGTTCATGCTAAGCCGCGAGCCATGGACAAGAAGCCGCGTATTCTGCCAAAGACGCTAAGCTCGCGCATTGCGGGCGGTACCGATGCCGAACAGTAACGCAACAGCCCTCCCCGGCCCGGCTCCTTCCGCTCCGAGCAGCCTCGCCTGGCGCGTCGTCGGCCTGGCAAGCGTCTACCGCCTCCTCATTCCCCCCGTGCTGCTGCTCATCCAGTGGCTCACCTCCGCGGGGTTCCTCGCGCGGGTCCAGAACCCGGACCTGCTCATGACCGTGTGCATCGGCTACTTCACCGCGGGCGTGCTGCTCATGCTGACGAGGAGCCTCACCTGGCCGAGCCTGCGGACCATCGCCCTGGTGAACGCCGCCGTCGATGCCGCGGGGATCTCTCTCGTCCTCTATGCGAGCGGCGGCGTCTCGAGCGGTCTCGGCATCCTGCTCGTGCTTCCGGTCGGTGCGATGGCGATTCTCGCGGGCAGCCGGGATGTGTTTCTCATCGCGGCGCTCGCCGCTCTCGGAGTGCTCGCTCAGCAGATCGCATTGGGCTTCCAAGGCGCCGCACCCGCGACCGACTACACGACGGCGGGCGTCCTCGGCGCGATCCTCTTCATCGTCGCGCTGTCCGTGTGGCCCGTCGCGAATCGCCTGCGCGAGAGCGAGGCGCTCGTGCGGCGGCAGGAAGTGGATCTCGCGAACCTGGCCCAGCTCTCCCAGTACATCGTGCAGCACCTGCGCGAGAGCATTCTCGTCGTGGACCCCCAGGACCACATCCGCCTTATCAACGAGTCCGCTGCGCAGATTCTGGGCGATCGGGCGGCCTACCCCGGAGCGCTGCTCGGGGAAGCCTCGCCGCGACTGCTCTACCTTCTCGAGAGCTGGCGGCGTCACGCGGGCTCCGCGCCCGATCCCAACCAAACCTTCGTGTCCGCCGAGGGCGGACGCATCGTCCGGCCGCACTTCGCTCCGCTCGGCAGCGCCGAGCCCGCTCCGATCCTCATCTTTCTCGAGGACACGAGCGCCCTCGCGGCGCAAGTTCAGCAGTCGAAGCTCGCGGCCCTCGGCCGCCTGAGCGCGAGCATCGCGCACGAGATCCGCAACCCCGTCGGCGCCATGAGCCACGCAGGACAGCTCCTCGCGGAGTCCCCGCAGCTCTCGGGCGACGATCAGCGGCTCACCGAGATCATCCGGGCGAACGCCGCCCGCGTGAGCGGCATCATCGACAACGTGCTGCAGCTTTCGCGTCGCGGGGAGGCTCACATCGAGACGCTTTCCTTGCGCGGCTGGATCGAGGACTTCTGCCAGGAATTCTGCGAGACGATGCAGTGGCCGCCAGAGCGGCTCAAGGCGCAAGGCACCGAGTCGAGCCTGATCTTCGGAGAGCAGGACATCGAGGTGCGCGCCGATCCGGGCCAGCTGCGCCAGGTGATCTGGAATCTCTGCGACAACGCCATCAAGCACGCCGTGAAGGAGCGCGCGGACCGCCTCGTCGAGATCCGATTCGGCCGCCTCAACGCGACGGCGCGACCGTTCCTCGAGGTAGCGGATCGCGGACCCGGCGTGCCCTCGGAGAATGTCGAGCGGATCTTCGAGCCCTTCTTCAGCGGCGAGCGCGGCGGCACGGGGCTCGGACTGTTCCTCGCGCGCGAGCTCGCCCAGACGAGCGGCGCGACGCTCCTCTACGAGCCGCGCGCGGGAGGCGGCAGTACCTTCAGACTGGTGTTCGCCGATCCGCAGAGGTGGGAGCTGCCGTAGCGAACGACCTGGCCAGTTCGATCGGCCAATGGGTCATTTATGCAAGATATGCGTGATGAGGGTCGCCAGAAAGGCAGCGAAAGGGTAAAACCCAGAGGTCTCAAAGGAGGCGCATCGTGTCTCCTTCCCTAGTCGCAAGCGCATAGTGCGCCTGTGCCCCGAGGAGGTCAACCGCTACCTTGTGATGGAAGTGGTAAGCAGTTCTAGTCTTGCAACTGCGGGCGGCAATGGATCACGAAAATCGCAATCCGTTGCCACTGGTTGGCAGCTAAACAGCTGCACACTCTCGCGTGAATACTT
>JASHTA010000310.1 GCA_030040795.1 Gammaproteobacteria bacterium
TCCACGTAGCTTTGACCGAGGTTCGTCCATTCGGGTGTCTCTGCCAGCGACTTTCGCAAGGGCGCCGCATCGTAGGGATGCGGGGATAGCAAGCGGGACCAGTTCGCCTGCAGAGGCGGAATCGGCCGAAACGGCATGTGGGTGCTGACGGTCGGGAAGAAGACGAAGAGCGGCCGGCGAGGGCGCCGTTGCAGCTCATCGACATCCAGTGCCTCGATCGAGTACTGATCGGGGATGTGCCACCAGCCGAACTGCGGGCCACGGTAGTCGAGCTTGTCGGCCCCGTAGATCTCGTCGAATCCGTAAAAGGCGCCCTCGGGCCAGGGATGCTGCATTCCCGGCATCACCGCGACCGTCCGATAGCCCCCGGAATGAAACACCGAGACCAGCGAAGGCCGCCGCTGCGTCATCAGCAGCTCGTAGCGGCGCATGTCGCGGACCTCGATGCCGGAGAGCAGGCTCAAGTGAGCGAGCACCGAGGTGCCGCCGAACGTCGGGGACGTGACGAAGGCGGAGACGACATTGCGGCCCGTATCGCGGATCGCGGCGGCCAGCCGCGCTCGTGACGGCCGCAGGAAGCTCAGGTATTCCGGGCGGTCGTAGGTCGTGCGGCCGTAGGATTCCATGAAGATGAGCAGCACGTCATCGCCCGACAAGCCCGCGAGGTTCGAAGCCAACCGCGGCGAGGGCGGCAGCTCGCGCGAGGCGCTGCTCGAGATTGCGTTGTAGACGCGACCGACCTGCACACCGTAGGTGAGCGAGACCGGGATCGAGAAGCGCGGCAAGCGCGGGATACGGTCGCTCGTCTGCTGGATCAGGAAGCACCCGATCAATACGGCGCCGACAGTGCCCAAAGCAATCCGGGCCTTCCGATGCAGGCGCATCGCCTCCTCGATCTGGCCGAGAGACCAGCGTGCCAGCGCGTAAAGCGCCAGCAGCGCACCGAGCGTCGCCAGGCCGAGGCCGATCAGCATCCAGACGGAGACCTCCTTGGCCAGCATGCCGACGACTTCCGCGGCATGGGGCAGGTCCCAGTAGAGGTTGACGGGCCGGCCGTAGAGCGCCGGAGAGGTGACATCGCAGTAGCGACCGATCGCGAAGAGAACGATCAGTACGGAGAGAATCCTCAACGACCGCCGTGAAAGGGGTCCCCACCAAGCGTGGCTGAGCGCGAGACCCGCGAGGAGGGCCGCGAGCTCCACGGACAACTCCCAGCGCCAGTGCACGCCCAGCGTCGGCCACACGTTGGCGAACGTGACGGAGCCGTTGAGCAGGATCAAGGCAACGGCCATCCTGGCCATTTGCCAGCCGAAGGCCGGCGATCGCCGGGATGTATCGGACCTCATGTACGATGCAGAGTAGCAAAGATGATAGGGTTCACGCCGCAGCGGCTGGCGGCTGGCGACGGACGGCGGGTGGCGGCGGCGGGGAAATCGCGGATTGACGGACGCGCACAGCACTCTTGCGTTTTGGGTTACGGCGCCCGGCCGCGGGCAGTTGCGGGCGGAAGTTCTACCGCAGCCGCTTGCGGGCGAGGCGGTCGTTGCGGCGCTTTTCAGTGGCGTGAGCCGTGGAACGGAGGCACTCGTGTTTCGCGGACGCGTTCCCGCGAGCGAGTTCCGGCGCATGCGCTGTCCGTTTCAGTCGGGCGACTTTCCCGCGCCGGTGAAGTACGGCTATGCGAGTGTGGGCAAGGTGGTGGCCGGTCCGCCCGAGCTCATGGACCGGGTCGTGTTCTGCCTCCATCCCCACCAGCAGCAGTACGTCGTGCCCTGCGAGGCACTCTATGCGGTGCCGCCTTCGGTGCCCGCGGAGCGCGCGATTCTCGCGGCCAATCTGGAGACGGCACTCAACGGGATCTGGGATGCCGGCATCGTGCCCGGAGATCGCGTGAGTGTCATCGGTGCGGGAAGCGTGGGATGCCTCGTCGCCTGGCTGACGCGACACATCGTCGGCTGCGAGGTGCAACTGATCGACGTTAATCCCCGGCGAGCCGCCGTGGCACAGGCACTCGGGACATCGTTCGCACTGCCGGCCGAGGCACGAGACGACGCGGAGGTCGTGGTGCACGCGAGCGGCTCGGCGGAAGGTCTTGCACTCGCGCTCCGCGTGGCAGCTTACGAAGCGACGGTCCTCGAGCTGAGCTGGTACGGGGACCGGCCGATCCCGCTCGCTCTCGGAGAGGCCTTCCATTCGCGGCGCCTCACTCTCAAGTCCTCTCAGGTCGGCGCGGTCGCCCAGCCGAGGCGCGTGCGGTGGACGAGCCGCCGTCGGCTGGAGCTCGCGCTGTCGCTGCTCGACGATCCGGCGCTGGACGTGCTGATCAACAGCGAGGGCTCCTTCGAGGAGTTGCCGGACACGCTAGCGAGGCTGGCCGAATCTCCCGGGGACGTCATCATGCATCGGGTGCGCTATGTTTGAGGCTCACAATTAGGCGCACGCCGAGGAGACGGTATGCACAGTGTCGGTGTTCGTGATCACTTCATGATCGCCCATAGCTTCAGGGGCGAGGTGTTCGGGCCCGCGCAGCGCCTTCACGGAGCGACGTTCGTCGTCGATGTGGAATTCAGGCGCTCCCGGCTCGACGAGTTCGGCGTCGTGCTCGACATCGGCCTTGCGGCGAAGGGGGTGCGCGAGGTGTTGGACGCCCTCAACTATCGCAATCTCGACGCGGTGCCGGAGCTTGCCGGCCGCAACACCACCACGGAATTCCTGGCGCAGGCCATTCTCGAGCGGATCGAGGAGCGGATTCGCAGCGGTGAGCTGGGCCCGGCGGCGCTCGGCATCGAGAGTCTGCGGGTGACGTTGCACGAGTCTCACATCGCTTGGGCTTCTTACGAGGCGCCCGTTCGCTCGGCGTGAGACTTCCACTCAGCGTCACACTTCGTGAGCGTCCGCAGACGCGCGTCACAGAATGCGCTGCAAGGAGGCCTGGTCCGGATCGTTGTCGGCGCCCGCACCGGCGGGCGGTCGTAGATCGCAATCGAACAGAATGTCGCCGCCGCTGCGATACACGCGGTGCCGCAATCGCAGGCAGTCCTGCAGGCGCAGCCGAGGCGGAAGCCGCACGGCCGGTCGGCCCTCGCCGATCAGCACGGGCGCGATCGCGATGTGCAGCCGATCGATCAGATTCGCTTGCAAGAACGAGGATACGGTCACCCCGCCGCCCTCGATGAGCACTCTGTGGTAGCCGCGGGCCCTCAGCGCTCTCATCAGCTCGGCGAGGTCGAGACCTACCGGAGCCGCCGCGAGCTCGAGCAGGCTCTCCCCCGCCGCGAGCGCACGCCGGGCGAAGCCATTGCCGGCGGCACAGACGCGCAGCGTCTCGGCCTGCCGATCGCTGAACACCGTGAGACCAGGCGGCAACCGGCACGCGGGATCGAGGATCACGCGCACGGGGTTGCTGCCGGAGACCAGCCGTGTCGTGAGCTGCGGGTTGTCTGCGCTCACCGTGCCCGCACCCACGACGACGGCGTCGCAGAGCGCACGCAGGCGATGCAGGTGCAGAATGTTTTCCGGCCCTGTCACGTACGACGAGTCTCCGGAAGGCGTCGCGATGAAGCCGTCCAAGCTCTGGCCGAGATGCGCCACCGTGACGGGCCGCGCCTGAGTCGCGCTGCTGATCGGCAGGTATAGATCGAGCAGCGTGCGTGCCGCATCTTCCGTACGACTTGCGCACTCCCAGCCGCGGGCCGGATGCCAGAGCAGATCGGCTCGCGGATCGCCGGGCCCGACAGCTTGCAGGCGTTCCGGGCGCTGCGCGGACACCGGGAACTCCGGGCGCGGGCACTCACGGCGCTCCGGGAACTCCGTGGGCTCCAGATGCCCCAGGCGAAACCCGGCCGGCCGATCGGTATCGAAGGATCCAATTGCCTTTGCCGCCGCATACGCGAGCGACCAGGCGCGCTGCTCGGCGTTCGATGCCGCTTGCGATGGGGTCCGATCCGCGCCGTTCACCGCGCCGTCCACTAGGATCGCTCGTCCGCTAACCCGTGCGCCCGATTCCGCGGATGCGCTCGACGAGCGCCGAGGTCGACTTCTCGGGCACGAGCGGCACGACAGCCACTCGGCCCCCGTTCGACTCGATGAGCTCTCGCCCCACGATTTGATCGGGCCGGTAGTCCGCGCCCTTGACCAGGACGTGCGGGCGCACCGCCTTCAACGTCTCGAGCGGCGTATCCTCCTCGAAGATCGTGACGGCGTCGACGAAGCTGAGCGCCGCGAGCAGCGCCGCGCGCTCCGCCTGCGGCACGAGCGGGCGCTCCGCGCCCTTCAGGCGGCGCACCGACTCGTCGCTGTTGATGGCGAGCACCAGCACGTCGCCCAGCTTCGCAGCGCTCTCGAGCAACGACAGATGTCCCGAGTGCAGCAGGTCGAAGCAGCCGTTCGTGAACACGATCCGCTTGCCCGCCATGCGCCAGGACGCCGCTCGCGCGGCGAGCGCATCGCGCGGCAGTACCTTTCCTTCGGGCCTCGCCGCAAGCGCATTGCGGATGCTGCTCGGCTCGACGGCGACGGCACCGACCTGTCCCACCGAAACGCCGGCGGCGGCGTTCGCAATTTGCACCGCTGCGAGGAGCGGCGCCTGCGCGCCGAGCGAAACCGCCAGGACGGCGATGGCCGTATCCCCCGCCCCCGTTACGTCGTAGACCTCGCGCTTGGTGGCGGGAACGGCGATGTGAGGCCCGCCGACGGACACGAGGAGCATGCCGCGATCGCCGAGCGTCACCACCATGGCGTCGAGGCCTGCCTCCTCGGCCAGTCGCCGGGCAACCGATGCGATGGCTTCCGGGTCGTCGGCATCCAGCGGGCCGCCGGCGGCGGCCTCGAGCTCTCGCAGGTTCGGCGTGATCGTGGTGGCACCGCGATAGCGCGCGAGATCGCGATGCTTCGGGTCGACCACGACGGGTATCGTGCCCCGGAGCGGCATGACGGCGGCGATCGTATCGGGAGTCAGCACACCCTTGGCATAGTCGCTGAGAATGATCGCATCGGGGCGCGGCTCCTCGGTGAGCTTCGAGACCATGCGCAGCGTCGACTCGGCAGGACAAGGCGCCGCGCTTTCCCAGTCGAGGCGGAGCAGCTGCTGGCTGTGGCCGAGGACGCGGAGCTTGCGAGTGGTGGCTCGACCCGGCAGCTCGGCCACGGCCCGAGTATCGATGCCGGCGGCCGCGCAGAGCCGCAGCAGCTGCTCACCCGCTGCGTCGGCCCCGACGATTCCCGCCAGGCTGACCTTCGCGCCGAGCATCGCCGCCTGGCGCGCGACGTTTGCAGCGCCTCCGAGCCGATATTCGGTGTCGCGCACGCGGACGACCGGAACGGGAGCTTCCGGTGAGATTCGATCGACCGCTCCCATCACGTACTCGTCGAGCATGAGATCGCCGACCACCCAGACGCGAACGCCCGGATAGCGCTCCAGGATGGCGAGCAGAGCTTCGGACGAGGTTTGGTCGGTCGTGCCGCTCATCGCGCCTCCAGCTTGCCTGCGACGACGGCCTGCGCGAGCGCAGCCAGATCGTCGAATACCGGTATGGGTCGTCTCATCCGCGTCTCCGTCTGCCGCCCCTTGCCGGTGCGGACCAAAGCGGCCGCCACGCCCGCGCGCGCCGCCGCCTCGATGTCGCGACCATCATCGCCCACTACGAGCGTCTCGGACGCAAGAATGCCGGATTGCGCCATCGCCGTCTCGATCAGACCGGGGGCCGGCTTGCGGCACGCGCAGCCGGCTTCCGGTGAGTGCGGACAGACGAGGAGCGCATCCAGCGTGCCACCCCCCGCAGCCGCTTCGGCCAGCATGCGCGCGTGAACGGCGTCGAGCTGCCCCTGGCCCATCAGGCCTCGGCCGACGCCGGACTGGTTCGTCGCGACGGACAGGCGGATGCCGGCGCGTCGCAGCGCCGCCAGTCCGTCGAGCGCCCCCGGAATCCATCGAAAATCCTCCGGCTGCATGACATACCCGGCATCCGGCGGCTCGCAATTGAGCACTCCGTCTCGGTCCAAAATAAGGTGGCGGTATCTCATTGATATGGCAGGCGGCGCGACGATACGGCAGAGGGCCCCCGGCGATAGGGCAGAAGGCCCGACGACACGGCAGATAGCCTGACGCCTTGGCCGATCGCGCTGGAACGGGCGCGGGTTGGCCCGAGATATGCTGACCTTGCCCCGCCCCAGCGCAAGCCTGTCGCCGAGGCGCGCTAGACTTGGCAGTTTAACGCGGCCGTGCGGCCGCGGCTCGAGGCAGGAAAGAGGAATCGGCCAGCATGTGTGGAATCGTGGGTGCGATCGCGGAGCGCAACGTCGTTCCCGTGCTCATGGAGGGGCTGCGGCGGCTCGAGTACCGCGGATACGACTCGGCCGGCATCGCGGTCGTCAATGGCGACCGGACTCTCACCCGGCTGCGGACGGTCGGCAAGGTGCAGGTGCTGCAGGACACCCTGAACCAGAACCCCCCCTACGGGAAGCTCGGGATCGCGCACACCCGCTGGGCGACGCACGGCGTGCCGAGCGAGCGCAATGCGCATCCCCACATCTCCCGTGACGGCCTGGCGATCGTGCACAACGGAATCATCGAGAACCACGAGGAGCTGCGGGCGGAGCTCGCGCGCAGCGGGTACGAGTTCACCTCCGAGACCGACACCGAAGTCATCGCGCACCGCATCCACCATCATCTGAAGACGGTCAACGATCTGTTCAAGGCGGTCCGCGCCACGGTCTCCGAGCTCGAGGGCGCCTACGCGCTCGCCGTGGTGAGCGAGAGCGATCCCGACCGTATCATCCTCGCGCGCGAAGGCTGTCCCGTCGTCATCGGGCTCGGCGTCGAGGAGAACTTCGTCGCATCCGACGTGGCCGCGCTGCTGCCGGTCACGCGCCGATTCGTGTTTCTCGAGGAAGGCGACGTGGCGGAGATCCGCCGCAAGTCCGTGAAGGTGATCGACCGGGACGGCAACAGCATCGCGCGTCCCGCGCGCGACAGCGAGCTCTCCGCCGACTCGGCGGAGAAGGGGCCCTACCGCCACTTCATGCTGAAGGAGATTCACGAGCAGCCGCTCGCCGTGGCCAGCACACTTCAGGAGCGCGTCGCGAACGGCCGCCTGCTCGAGGCCGCGTTCGGTCCTGCAGCGACCGATGTTTTCAAACGCGTGGAGCATGTTCACATCGTCGCGTGCGGAACGAGTTATCACGCAGGCGTCGTGGCGCGCTACTTCATCGAGCAGATCTGCAAGATCCCGTGCGCGATCGAGATCGCGAGCGAGTACCGTTACCGCAGTCCCCTCGTGCCGCGCAACTCGCTGTTCGTGACGATCTCGCAGTCTGGCGAGACCGCCGATACGCTGGCCGCCCTGCGGCTCGCGAAGCAGGCGGGCTACCTCTCGACGCTCGCGATCTGCAACGTGCCGGAGAGCTCGCTCGTGCGCGAGTCGGAGCTCGTGATGCTCACCCGCGCGGGACCGGAGATCGGCGTCGCGTCCACCAAGGCGTTCACGACGCAGCTCACCGCCCTCGGCATGCTGGTCATCGCGCTGGCGAAGCAGCACGCGGCCGATGCGGAGCGCGAGCGCGGCCTCGTCACGCGGCTCGTCGAGCTGCCGGGTCTCCTCGAGAGAACGCTCGAGCTGGACCCGATCGTGCACAAGCTCGCCGAGCGCTTCGCCGACAAGCGCCACGCCCTGTTTCTCGGCCGCGGGGCGCTGCATCCCATCGCGATGGAAGGCGCCCTGAAGCTCAAGGAGATCTCCTACATCCACGCGGAGGCCTACCCGGCGGGCGAGCTCAAGCACGGGCCGCTCGCGCTGGTGGATGCCGAGATGCCGGTCATCACCGTGGCGCCGAACAACGATCTGCTCGAGAAGCTCAAGTCGAACTTGATGGAAGTGCGTGCGCGCGGCGGCGAGCTCATCGTCTTCGCCGACCCCGAGGCCGGATTGCACGACGGCGATGGCGTGACGGTCATCACTATGCCGAGGCACGTCACGTACTTCCAGGCGCCAGCGGTCTACACGCTGCCTCTGCAGCTGCTGGCGTATCACGTCGCCATCCTCCGGGGCACCGATGTGGATCAGCCGCGCAACCTCGCGAAGAGCGTGACGGTGGAGTAGCCGGGCCAATCGTCGCCGAGCTCGTTGTGCGACCGAATTAAAGTCATTACCCCGGAATCAAAGTCCTTACCCGGGAATTAAAGTCGTTACCTCGAAATTAACTCGCCATACGTGTGCTCGATAATCTGTGAGTTCGTATGCGGTATCGACAGTCACTCAATATAAAAGCGCTGATCCTTTGCGTCGGTATCGGTCTCTTGGTTCGCAGTAATCTAATTCCGCATGACCGATGGACAGATGCTGCTCAGTCGCTATTGGCTGTCGCGGCGGTGCTGGTAGCCGGGCATTTCTTGCAGTATTGGGAAAT
>JASHTA010000311.1 GCA_030040795.1 Gammaproteobacteria bacterium
ATGTACTGCATCGAGGCGGGCGTGGACGCCGAGGCGGCGACGACGATGGTGTGCTTGAGCGCGTCGTGCTCCTCGAGCTTGCGCACGACGCTCGCGATGGAGGACTGCTTCTGCCCGATCGCGACGTAGATGCATTTGATGCCGCTCGCCTTCTGATTGATGATGGTGTCCACAGCGAGCGCCGTCTTGCCGGTCTGCCGGTCGCCGATGATGAGCTCGCGCTGGCCGCGGCCGATCGGCACCATCGAGTCGATCGCCTTGTATCCGGTCTGGACGGGCTGGCTCACCGACTTGCGATAGACCACGCCGGGCGCCACGCGCTCGATCGGCGCGGTCCGCTCCGCCTGGAGGGGGCCCTTGCCGTCGAGCGGCTGACCGAGCGCGTCGACCACTCGCCCGAGCAGGGCGCGGCCGACCGGCACCTCGAGGATGCGGCCGGTGGTCTTCACCGTGTCGCCTTCCGACAGGTGCTCGTAGTCGCCGAGCACCACCGCACCGACCGAGTCCTGCTCGAGGTTCAGGGCGAGGCCGAACGTGTTGCCCGGAAACTCGAGCATCTCGCCGTAGCGTGCGTCGGCGAGGCCGTAGATGCGGCAGATGCCGTCGGTGAGCGAGACGATCGTGCCGACGTTGCGGGCCTCCGTGACCGGCTTGAAGCTCTCGATCCGCTGCTTGATGAGATCGCTGATCTCGGTTGCCTTGATGGCCATGATGGTCTTTCCGCGGGCTTGCGCCCGAATTATGCCGTGAGCTCGTATGCCATGCGCTCGAGCCGCGCGCGCAGCGAGCCGTCGATCACCAGGTCGCCCGCACGGAGCACCGCGCCTCCGATGAGGCCGGGATCCGTGTGGCAGTGCAATCGCACCTGCCGCTTGAGCCGCCGCGCGAGCGCCTCCCTCAGCCGATGCCGCTGCGATTCATCGAGCGGCGCCGCGGAGGTGACGGTCACGTCCGCGACCCCTTCCACCTGGTCCTTCAGCTCGTTGAACATCGCCGAGATCTCGGGAAGATAGGCGAGCCGGTGGTTCTGCGCGAGCATGAGCACGAAGTTACGCCCGACATCCCCGAGCTGCGGTCCCGCGATGCTCGAGACCAGCTGCGCGAGCTCCTCGGGGGTGACTCGCGGATTGTCGAGAAGCCGCGCAACGCGCCGATCGCGCACGACATGCGCCGCGATGCCGAGCCCTCGAGACCATTCCTCGAGCCGGCCATTCGCGCGCGCGTCCTCGAACGCCGCCTTGGCGTAGGGCCTCGAGATCGTTGCCTTGTCCGCTGCCATCTGCGAGCTCTCGCGATCCTGTCCGTGCCGCTCAGATCCGCGCCGCGAGCTTGTCGATCAGATCGGCGTGCGCCCGCGCGTCGATTTCCCGCTCCAGCAGCTTCGACGCCGTGTCGATCGCGAGCTGCGCCACGTCCTTGCGAAGGCTGTCGCGCGCCTGCGCCGCCTCGAGCTCGATCTGCTGCTGCGCGGCCGTGAGGAGCCTCTGTCCCTCGGCCGAGGCGGAGCTCCTCGCATGCTCGATCATCTCGTTCGCCCGCCGCTGCGCCTGCTCCACGATCTGATGGGCGCGCTCGCGCGCCTCGCGCAGCACGGCGTCCGATCTCTGCTCGGCTTGCGCCAGGTCCTGCTGGCCCTTCTCGGCCGCCGCGAGGCCGAGCGCGATCTTGCGAGTGCGCTCGTCCACGGCCCGGAGAATGTTCGGCCACACCCAACGCATGACGAACCCGACGAGCAGGACGAACACGATCATCTGGATGATGAGCGTCAGGTTGATATTCACGCTGGTTCCTCCGGGCTGGCGCCGGGCGCCGAGCGAAGCTGCAACGCCCGAGCCGCGACTCGGCGCCGTCTCAATGCGCGATCGCCTGGTACGCCGACACGAATGGATTCGCGAACATGAAGAACAGCGCGAAGGCGACGCCGATGAAGGCGAGCGCATCGAGCAGCGTCGCGACGATGAACATTCTCACGAGCAGCGCCGGGGCGAGCTCGGGCTGGCGCGCCATGCCCTCGAGGAAGCGGCCGCCGAGGATGCCGAAGCCGATGGCCGTGCCGAGCGCGCCCAGGCCGAAGATGATGCCGCAAGCGAGCGCGGTCATGGCCTCGATGTGTGCGATGTTATCCATTCAACTCTCCTGACAGAAATGCGAATGTATTCCGGGGAACGGCGCCGCGATCAGTGATGCTCGCAGGCCTGCGACAGATAGATGATGGTCAGAATCATGAAGATAAAGGCCTGCAGCAGAGCGATGAAGGCGTCGAAGAGCGACCAGATCACCCCGAGGGCCGCTTGCACGACGATGAACAGCCAGCCGGTCGGGGAGGCGAGCGCCGCGAATCCCCTCGACAGCGTGAGCAGCGCGAGCAGGGCGAAGACCATCTCGCCCGCGTAGATGTTGCCGTACAGCCGCAGCGCGAGCGACACGGGGCGCGCGAGGAAGCTCGGAACCTCCATGATGAGGTTGACCGGCACGTACAGCGCCTGCAGCACCACGTTCCGGCTCTTGAAGGGATTCAGCGCGAACTCGCCGACGAAGCCGCCGAGCCCCTTCATCTTCACGCCGTAGTAGAGCACGAGAGCGAACACCGTGAGGGAGAGCCCAAAGACGACGTTGAGGTCCGTACTCGGGACGTCCCTCAGGTGTCCGAGCCCCGTTCCGCGCGCCGCATCCGGCAGCAGATCGATCGGGATCAGATCCATCAGGTTGAAGAGCAGCACCCAGCAGAAGATCGTGAGCGCGAGCGGCGCGATGAGCCGGCTCTTCCCGCTGAACGCGTCCTTCACCTGCGAATCGACCCATTCGACGACCCATTCGACGAATCCCTGGAATCGGCCGGGGACGCCGGCGGTCGCCCGGCGCGCCGCGACATAGAAGAAACCGCCGAACGCCACGGCGAGCAGAATCGAGAAGAACACGCTGTCGTAATTGACGACCGAGAAATCGACGACGCCGCGCGGAGCCTCGTTCGTGAGATAGGTGATGTGGTGAACGATGTACTCCGTCGGACTCGGAGCTTCTGCAGCGCTGGGCACCATGATCAACGCATCTCTCGCAGGACGTGACGCCCGCGCCTCAACCTCTCAAGACCGTGCAGCGGCCGTATCCGGCGCAACCCGGGCAGGGAGCCCGCGAGCACGATCCAGTACACGAGAAATGTCGCTCCGTACCCCACGAGCAGCGCGACCGGTGCGGGCTTGAGCCGCCACAGGACCACCGCGAGCAGCGCGACGACCACCACGAACTTCGCGATCTCGCCGGCATAAAACGCGACGAGCATCCGCTCCGCGCTCGCCGAGGCCCATGGGCCGAAGGCGAGCGCCACCATGGCGAGACTCGCGAGCGTGCCGATGCCGCCGCCGAGCACCGCCGAGACTGCCTCGCGCGGACCGGCAAGGGCCCAGCACGCCAGTGCGACGGCAAGCGTCGCCGCCGCTTGTCCGAGTACAACCCCGAACGCCAACCGCCGCGCACTCGGCAGCTCGATGGTGACCACCACCCGCTCAAACCTCGCGAAGTTTAATTGACACGCTACGCTGCTCGAAGCCCCACCCTCCACACTCGAGCGTGTCACTCATGGCGTGGGGGTCTCATCGCCTTGCCGCTCTTCGAGGAATCCGCATCGCGCTCCCGGAGAGGAGAGGTGGGCTTGGCTTTTACCTTATCCGACGGCCACTTACGCGGCCCCCTGCGACAAAGTCGCGGGATTATAGAGAGGCACGGCCAAAAACGCCACGGTCCGGTGCAACCGTTTGGTGCAACCGGGCCAGTGCAGCCATTCGGGGCCGTCGGCCCGGTGCAGCGGGTCCGATGCAGTGGGTCCGGTGCAGCCGCCTTGCGGAGCCGGCCGGCGCGGGGACCCGCGGGTCCTCACTGTATGTGCGCGAGGATCCCGTCGAGCTCGTCGAGACTGTTGTAGTCCACGACGAGCTTTCCCTTTCCCGAGCTCGAGTGGCGGATGGCGACCTTCGCGCCGAGCTTCTCCGCGAGCTCCCGCTCGAGACGCTGCACGTCGGGATCGCCGGAATCGCCGGAATCGGCGCCGTCGCCGGAGACCCGTGAGGGCTTCGCCGGCGCGAGCATCCGCCTCACGATGGCCTCGGCCTCCCGCACCGAGATGCGCTTCTTCGCGATGAATGCCCCGACCTCCGCCTGCTGCCGCCGGCCGGGCAGCGCAAGCAGCGCCCGGGCGTGGCCCATCTCGAGCTCGCGCCGCTCCACGAGCTCCGCGATCTCCGGGGGTAGGTCGAG
>JASHTA010000312.1 GCA_030040795.1 Gammaproteobacteria bacterium
ATGCCCACGGCGGGAATCAGCACCTCGATGTCCTGACGCGAAGCGTGCATGACTTTGAGCGTCGCGGCAGCGCCGAGCGCCGGTCCGAGCGCGGCGAGATCCTCGATCGCGCGTGGATCGATGCAGACCGGGCCCTGCGCGTCGGCGACCTGCAGCAAGCAGAGATCGGCGCGGTAGGTGCGCTCCCGCAGAAATTCCGTGTCGAGCGCAATGGCGCGAGCGCGTTCGAGCCGCGCGGCGAGCCGGGCGAGATCGTCCTGATTCGTGATGATGGTCTGCAACGCCGATACCGGTCGTCCCTATAATCCGAGGCCATGGTAATAGGCATCCGGCCGACCCGAAAGACATGACCGCTCTGGCGCGTCTCTATGCGCAGATCGCCCTGCTGAAGAGAGGGCCGCAGGACGTCCCGGCCTCGATGCTGCTTCTTGCGATCACCGTCGTCGCCTACTTCGCGATCAACCTGCTCGTCAATGCGGTGCTGCCGGGGCCGAGCAATCCGTGGCTCGTGATTCTCGCGATCGACATCCTGTTCACGCTCGGCTGGTACACGGCGCTGCTCAGCATGTGCCGCAGGCCGGAGCGCGTGCTGCAGACCACCACCGCGGTCTTCGGCTATCGGACCGTGCTCGCGCCTCTCACGTTCGTCACGGCATGGCTCGTCGGCCGCTTCGGGTCCGAGCAGTCCTGGCAGCTGCCGCTCGTCGCCGTCTACGCCGCCGTCATGGTCTGGATCGTCGCCGCGAACAGCCATGTCCTGAAGGCCGCGCTCGAGTGGTCGATGTTCCAATGCGTCGCGGTCGTGCTCCTCGAGTTCGTCGTGAGCGGACTGCTCATCGTCGCGCTCGTTCCGCTCGCGCGCTGAGCTCAGGGCGAGAGGCTCCTCATGCACATTCATATCCTCGGCGTCTGCGGCACCTTCATGGGCGGCGTCGCCGCCCTCGCCAAGGCGGCAGGTCACCGCGTGACCGGTTCCGACCGCAACGTCTATCCGCCGATGAGCACCCAGCTCGAGTCGCTCGGCATCGAGCTCGTCGAGGGCTTCGAGCCGGAGCAGCTCGAGCCGGCCCCCGACATCGTGCTGGTCGGCAACGTCATGACGCGCGGTCAGCCGGTGGTGGAAGCGCTGCTCGATCGCGGCATTCCGTACGCATCCGGCCCGGAATGGCTCTCGCGCGAGGTGCTCAAGGATCGGTGGGTGCTCGCCGTCGCCGGGACTCACGGCAAGACGACGACGACCTCCCTGCTCGCCTGGATCCTCGAGCAGGCCGGGCTCGAGCCCGGCTTTCTGATCGGCGGCGTGCCGGAGAACTTCGGCTCGACCGCGCGTCTCGGCCGGCCGGCCTTCTTCGTCATCGAGGCGGACGAGTACGACACGGCGTTCTTCGACAAGCGCGCGAAATTCGTCCACTACAGGCCGCGCACGGCCGTGCTCAACAACCTCGAGTTCGACCACGCGGATATCTACCCGGACGTGGCCTCGATCGAGCGTCAGTTCCATCACCTGGTGCGCACGGTGCCAGGGGCGGGGCGCCTCGTGTGGAATGCGGCGGACCCGCAGCTTCGCGAGACGCTGGCGATGGGCTGCTGGACGCCTCTCGAGGGTTTCGCCCGCGCGGGAGCCGAGGGAGCGCGCTGGACGGCAGCCGCGCGCGCCGATGATTTCTCCAGGTTCGAGGTCCTCGAGGCGGGACGCCCCTGCGGCACCGTCGAGTGGTCCCTCATGGGTGCGCACAATGTCGACAATGCGCTCGCGGCCATCGCCGCGGCGCACCACGCCGGCGTTGCCGTCTCGCGCGCCATCGAGGCGCTGCAGGCGTTTCGCGGCATTGCGCGGCGCATGCAGCTCAGGGGCGAGGTGCAAGGCATCCGCATATACGACGACTTCGCGCATCATCCGACCGCGATCGAGACGACCGTCGATGGACTGCGCCGGCGCGTCGGCGCGCAGCGCATCATCGCGGTGCTCGAGCCGCGCTCGAATACCATGCGCATGGGCGTGCACCGGGCGACGCTCGCCCCCTCGCTTGCCGGCGCGGACGAGGTCTGGCTCTACGCCCCGCCCGACCTGGGCTGGGACGCGGGAGAGGTCGTGCGAGCCTTGGGTCCCCGCGGCCGGATGGCCGCTCAGATCGATCCGCTGGCGTCGGATCTCGCAAAGTCCTTGCGTCCCGGCGACAACGTCTTGATCATGAGCAACGGCGGCTTCGGCGGTTTGCACGGCAAGCTGCTCGCCGCTCTTCAGCGGCGCTTTGAACGAGCTCAGGCGGGCCATGCGCAGCAGCAAGCAGCCGGCGACGAACGCGGCACCCACCGCTGAGATTGCCTTGTTCCCGCTCAACGCGGTCCTGTATCCCGGCGGCCCGCTGCCGCTTCGCATCTTCGAGCCCCGTTACGTCGATATGGTCCGCCGCTGCATGCGGGAGGAGTCGATGTTCGGCGTCGTGCTGATTCTCGCGGGGGCGGAGGCCGGAGGGGCCATCGAGAGCACCGCGCCCGTCGGCACCAGCGCCCGGATCGTGGACTTCTATCCGCTCTCGGACGGCTTGCTGGGCATCTACTGCCTGGGCGGCCGCAAGTTCCGGCTGCTGAGGCGCTGGCAGCAGAGCGACGGGCTCAATCTCGGCGAGGTGCTCTGGCTCCCCGATGAGCCGGCGATGGAGCTGCCGGCCGAATACCAGCACCTCGGGCGCCTCATGTCCAAGGTCCTCCCCGAGCTCGGCGAGCTGTACGAAGCGGTCGAGAAGCGCGCGGAAGATGCCGCGTGGGTGGGCTATCGCCTTGCGGAGATTCTGCCGGTGAGCCTCTCGGACAAGCAGAACTGGCTCGAGCTGGACGATCCGCTCGAGCGCCTGGCGCTTTTGAGTCCGCTCATCCGCCGGGATATGGCCTGACCGCCCTCAAGGATAGGCGGGAGAGCCCCGGCGGGCGTAGAAGCGGAAGAGGACGAAGCCGAGCACGATCGTCCAGGCGAGCACGAGCCAGCCGACGACGCCATCGAAGCCGCTGAGGAGGAAGGACAGCGGACTTGCGCGGTTCGCAGTCGATGTCTCGCGGACGAAGGTGATCACCCACACCCAGGACGCGTGCAGTCCCATGCACGCCCCGATATGGCCAGTCTGGGCGCGGACCATGCCGAGCACGACGCCCACCGCAAAAAGGCTCAAGTAGGCATCGGCGATCCCAAGGGGATGGGCGAAGGCGTGCAGCGCCCCACCGAGCAGGGTGAGGCCGCTCGACCACGTCGCTTGGGATGCGGGAATGTGATAGACGCCGACGAAGTGCGTCACGCCGTAGATGAGCGCCGTCAGGATCACGGCCAGGCGCGGCCCGGACTCGCGGGCGATGCCGGCGAACATCGCGCCGCGCAGGAAGGTCTCCTCGATCACAGCGACGGCGAAGCCCCGGAGCAGCCCGACGCCCGCGATCCTCAGCAACGTCGCCGCATCGATCGAGATCCCGCTCTTCCAAGCGCGCAGGTGCAGGACCACCATGAAGGCGATGACGAGCGCCATCATCGGAGCGCCGATCAGAAAGCCGACCCCGAGATCGCGCAGGAAGACCCGGGCCGGCGCCCCGTAGCCGAGGCTCACCCGATCGGCCAGCTTCAGGTGGCGAGCGGCGAGGACGAAGCCGACCGCGAGCGCGACCATGCCGATGCGGTCCGACACGCGATGGAACGGAAATCCAAAATGCGGATAAAGCGCGTGCCACACCGGGTACGTGAACGCCGCCATCGCGCCGAGCGCGGCGAGGATCAACCCGAGAAACCAGGCGAAGGAGCGCATGAGGAAAGTGGGCTCGTGCGAGTCGGATCTGGCGCGTGGGAAATGGCGCAAAACTGCATTATTGCACTAGATTTGGATCTGTCCTGCCGCACATCCCGCGTTGAAGAATGCGCTCCCGATCGGCACCTCTCGAGGAGCACCGGCATGGATCCACTCGGCGCGCGGCAGATTCTTCAGGCACTGGTGCAGGGCTTCGATCCGGTGAGCGGCGCGGAGCTTCCCGCCGGAACGGTGGTGCAGCACGCGGAGGTGATCCGAGCCCTGCTCGCGGGCATCGCTGCGCTCGAGGCGGACGCCTCGCGCACGCGCCGCCGCGCCCAGCTTCCGGAGAATGTCGGCCGCCCGTGGAGCGCCGCGGAGGAGGAGCGGCTGTCGGCTGCCTTTCGCGCGGAAGAGCCGCTGGCGGCCATCGCGGCACGGCATCGCCGCACGGTCGCCGCCCTCGAGGCGCGGCTCGAGCGGCTGGGCCTGCTCGCCCCGGAGAAGCGCACCACGCGGAATCGATACATCACGCGCGGCGAGCCTTCGAGGGCCGCCGCGCCGGTCCCGACTCCAGACGCGCCGGCCCCGGATGTGCCCATCTCCGACGCGCCGGTTCCAGACGCGCCGGCTCCGCCGCGTACGCAGTCCTCAGGCAGCGATTGATCATTCCAGCGCGCCGGCAAACAGGGCGCGCCAGCGCTGCGCGACGGCGGTCAGCCTGAAGCGCGCG
>JASHTA010000313.1 GCA_030040795.1 Gammaproteobacteria bacterium
CAGGCCGGCGGCGAGCTCGGCGACAGTCTTGCTCATCATGCGCATTGCGCCGGCAATGGAGCCGGCCGCTTCGCTCGGTACCCTCGGTCCCTCACTCGATGACCTTGGGAACCAGGTACAGGGCGGCCTCCACCCGAGGCGCGTTCAGTTGATACCGCTCGTGATCGTCCCGCTCGGCCACCTCGTCCGGGCGCAGCCGCTGAGAGAGCCCGGGCAGAGGATGTGCCATCGGCGTGACACCGCGCACATCGGCGCGGCCGAGCTCCCCGACCAGATCGAGGATGCGCGCGAGGCTCTCCTGGTACACGGGAACCTCGGACTCGGCGAGGTCGAGCCGCGCGAGATGGGCGATGGTTTCGATCTCGGTGCGCTTCATAGTCTGATCGAGTTCGCAAACTCAAGAAAAAACGGCGCGAAATCATACACCTCGCCTTGCTGAATGTCGTCTCGGTTGATATGTTACGCGCCACTTCTTGGGGGTCCCTCCCGGTCTCTTAAGCTTACTCCTTCATGTTCAAACGCTTGCGCGGTTACTTCTCCAGCGATCTGTCGATCGATCTGGGCACGGCGAACACTCTCATCTATGTTCGCGACAAGGGCATCGTTCTGAATGAGCCCTCCGTGGTCGCCGTGCAGGACGAGCCGACCCGCGGAGGCAAGGTCATCGTCGCGGTCGGCTCCGAGGCGAAGAACATGCTCGGCCGCACCCCGGGCCATATCACCGCAGTGCGCCCGATGAAGGACGGCGTGATCGCCGACTTCACGTACACGGAGAAGATGCTCCAGTACTTCATCAACAAGGTGCACGGCAACCGCATGCTGAAGCCCTCGCCGCGGGTGCTGGTCTGCGTGCCTTTCGGCTCGACGCAAGTGGAGCGCCGCGCCATCCGCGAGTCGGCCGAAGGAGCGGGCGCCCGCAACGTCGCCATCGTGAGCGAGCCCATGGCCGCGGCGGTCGGCGCGGGCCTGCCCGTCCACGAGGCGCGCGGCTCCATGGTGCTCGATATCGGCGGGGGCACCTCGGAGGTCGCCGTGCTGTCGCTGAATGGCATCGTGTACGCGAACTCCGCCCGCATCGGCGGCGACCGCTTCGACGATGCGATCATGAACTACGTTCGGCGCAACTACGGCATCCTCATCGGCGAGGCGACCGCCGAGCGCATCAAGATCGAGATCGGCTCCGCCTATCCCGGCCAGCAGGTGCGCGAGCTCTCCGTGAAGGGGCGTAACCTCTCGGAAGGCGTACCGCGCAGCTTCACCCTGAACAGCAATGAGATTCTCGAGGCGCTCCAGGAACCCCTGCAGAGCATCGTGAGCGCCGTGAAGCAGGCGCTCGAGCAAACCCCGCCGGAGCTCGGCGCCGACGTGGCCGAGCGCGGAATCGTGCTGACGGGCGGCGGAGCCTTGCTGCGCGACATCGACAAGCTGCTGACCGAGGAGACCGGTTTGCCCGTCGTGGTGGCGGACGACCCGCTCACGTGCGTCGCGCGCGGCGGTGGACGCATTCTCGAGTTGATGGACGAGTTGGGCCCGGGGCACTTTGGCCTAGAGTAGACCGTCGCCATTGGCCGCGTTCGCCGCAGGCTCTTACCGACCGTCGCCGGGGCGAGGGGCCTCACCCGGCTTCCGCTTCACGCTGTATGCGATCCTCGCGATCGTGCTCATGTTCCTCGACCAGCGCCGGGGCTGGCTCGAGCAAGCCCGATACTATCTGAGCGCAGCCGCCTACCCGCTGCAGCTCGCCGTGAACTCTCCGACGGCGGCCTGGCGCTGGACCGAGCAAATCTTCGAGACCCGCGCGACTCTCGAAGCCGAAAACGCCGTCTTGCGCCAGCGCGACCGGGCGCTCGAGCTGCGATCGCAACGCTTCGAGGCGCTCGCGCGCGAGAACGGCGAGCTCCGCGGCCTGCGCGACGCCCTGCCCCCGGTGGCGGACCACTGGATCGTGGCCGAAGTGGTCAATGTCGAGCTCAACAGCCTACGCCAGCGCGTGCTCATCAACCGCGGCGCGCGCAACGGCATATTCAAGGGGCAGGCCGTCATGGACAGCCAGGGGCTTCTCGGCCAGACGATGCACGTCGGGCCCTGGAGCGCCGAGGTCATCCTGCTGACCGATCCGGAGCATGCCGTGCCGGTCCAGATCGAGCGAACGGGCGTCCGCACCATCGCTGTGGGCACGGGCGATAACCAGTCGCTCGCCTTGCCCTACCTGCAGGCCAACGCCGACGTGAAGCCGGGCGATCTGCTCGTGACCTCCGGCCTCGGAGGAGTGTTCCCGCAAGGCTATCCCGTCGCGCGTGTCACCGAAGTGCGACACGATGCGGTGCAGCCCTCTGCGCAGGTTCGGGCGAAACCTCTGGCGCAGCTCGACAAGCTCCACGAAGTGATGCTCGTGTGGTTCCGGCCCGACCATCCTGCGGCGCCGATCGGACTCGCGGGCGGCAGCACGATCGGCAGCAATCTCACGACCGGCAACCCGGACTTTCAGCCTCAGGCGGTGGCCGCCCGCTCCACCGGTGGTCAGCCGGGTCCTTCAAAGGCGGCCTCTGCCAAGGCGGCCTCTGCCAAGGCGACCGCTTCGACGGCAGCTCGAACGAAGGCGGCTCCTGCCAAGGCAGCTCCTGCCAAGACCAAGTCCAAGTCAAAGTCAAAGTCTGGCGAATCGAAGCCAGAAGGCGCGCAAAAGCCGTCAGGCGCTGGGCCGGCGGCCGGAACCGCGCCGGCCGGAACCGCGCCGGCCGGAACCGCGCCGGCCGGAACCGCACCGGCCGGAACCGCGGCACCGGAGACGCACCCATGAGCGTCCGCCAGTCCGAGCCGCGGGGCCGAATGCTGCTCACCGCTCTGGTCGCGCTGATCCTGTCGGTGCTCCCCCTCCCGCACTGGCTCGCCGTCGCGCGTCCGGCGTTTCTCGTGCTCACCGTCCTTTACTGGTCCATCGCGGCTCCAAGGGCCGGGGGACTGACGCTCGGCTTCGCCTCCGGACTGGCGCTCGATGTATTCCGTGGCGCCGTTCTCGGACAGCATGCGCTCGCCCTGACGACCATCACCTACGTGGCTGTGCGCGAACACCAGAAGATTCGCTCGAAGCCTGCGTTCCAGCAGGCCATCATCGTCTTCGCGGCACTCGCCGTGTACGAGTTCATCTTGTTCGCCATCGACGGATGGAGCGGACACCCGCTCACGAGCCCCTTACGCTGGGTCCACACGGTGACGGGCGCCATCGTGTGGCCGCTCGCGACCGCCGTGCTCGAGCGCAGCCATTCGCCGCGATGAGCGCATAGACTGAGCCTTACCACATGGTCCGGGGCGTCAGAATCAAGGATCACTGGAGCGAGCAGCGGCAGTTCAAGCGCCGCTCGCTCGCCGCGGGTGCGGTCGTCGCGCTGCTCACGATCGCCCTCTGCGTGCGCCTGTATCTGCTGCAAGTCGTCCGGCACGACTATTACTCGCAGCTCTCGCAGGTCAATCGTGTACGCGTCGAGCCGATCCCGGCCGCACGCGGCCTCATGTACGACCGCAACGGCGTCGTCCTCGCGACCGGCCAACCGGCCTACCAGCTCGAGCTCGTCCGCGAGGAAGTGCCGAATCTCAATGCCACCCTGAAAAGGCTCGTCGGAATCGGAATCCTCACCGCCGACGAGGTGCCCGAGCTGCGGCGGAATATCCTCTCCCGGCGCAGCTTCGACAGCGTTCCCATTCGCCTGAAAATGTCGGATGAGGACGCGGCGCGCTTCGCGGTGCACCGGTTCGAGTTCCCCGGCGTCGACATGAAGACGCGGGAAACGCGGCTCTATCCTTACGGACCGCTCGCCGTGCACGCGATCGGCTACGTGAGCGCGATCAGCGAGCAGGATCTCGCGCACATCGACCGCGCGGCCTATGCCGGAACGGCGCTGATCGGCAAGCTCGGCGTCGAGGCCGCTTACGAGAAGCAACTGCACGGCACGAACGGCTATCGGGAAATCCTCGTCGATGCGCAGGGCCGGTCGGTCGACAAACTCGGCGCGCTCACCTTGCAACTGAAGACTCAGGCTCCCGTCGCCGGGGATGACCTCGTCCTCGCGCTCGATCTCAAGACGCAGGAAGCCGCGGAGCAGGCGCTCGGCGACCGCCGCGGCGCCGTGGTCGCGCTGGATCCATCCAACGGCGACGTGCTCGTCCTCGCGAGCCACCCGGGGTTTGATCCCAACCTCTTCGCGCGCGGGATCACCCGCGCCGAGTATTCGGCTCTCGCGAACGATCCCGACAAGCCCCTGCTCGACCGCGCGCTGCGCGGGACGTATCCGTCGGGCTCCACGATCAAGCCGGCCCTCGCGCTTGCGGCGCTGACGGATCATGCGGTCGATCCCAACCAGAAGTTCTTCTGCAACGGCACGTTCCGTCTCCCGGACAGCCGGCACGTGTGGCGCGCCGACAGGACCGATCCGCGCGGCTGGATCGCCCTGTCGCAGGCGATCTCCCAATCCTCCGACATCTATTTCTACGGGCTCGCCGCCAAGCTCGGGATCGATCGGATCGCGGCCTTCCTCGCGCCCCTCGGCTACGGCAGCGTGACCGGCATCGACATCGGCGGAGAGAAGCCGGGCCTGCTGCCGACACCTGAGTGGAAGCGCAAGGCATTCAAGCGCCCCGAGGACCAGGTTTGGTTTCCGGGGGAGACCGTCAACATGGGTCTCGGCCAGGGCTATCTGCTCGTGACGCCGCTGCAGCTCGCGCACTACACCGGAATCATCGCCGAGCGGGGCCGAAACTTTCGGCCGCGGGTGGTCA
>JASHTA010000314.1 GCA_030040795.1 Gammaproteobacteria bacterium
CCCACGATGTCGTTCAGATGCCCGCGGAAATCCCGCCCCAGCGGAATCGAATCCACATCCTTGAACACCTGCGCCTTGCCGAACTCGGCGACGAGGCGATCGTAGACGCGGCCCGTGGCGTCCGGACTGTCGCTGCGGCGGTAGCTGATGAAAATCCCCGACAAGAATCACTCCGCTTTCTTATGACCCGGAGGAGCTCATCGTCGCGACCAGGCCGTTCTTTGGGATGTACACCGCAGAGTCTATGCGTCCAGCGCCCTTGAGGTCGAATAGTGGCGCTGGGGAACCCTATTCAGACCGGTGGCTGGCCGGCTGGCCGACAGTTGTCTGCCAGCTTCGCGCCCACATGACTGGCCTTGTACCGAGCGACTGACTCGAACGGGGGCCCGCGAAGCCGGCACAATAGCGTTCGGGCCACGCGGGAGCTTCGCATGCAGCAGTTCAGCCGTCGTAACATGCTCGCGGGCTTCGCAGCCCTCTCCTCGTCAGCGCTGCTATCCCCTCCCCTGCAAGCCGCTAGTACCGGGGATCTCGTCGACGTCCACCACCACGTCTTTCCGCCTGAGTTCGCCGCAGTCGCCCGACTGCACACTTTCAGCCCGGGGGTCATTGATCGATGGACGCTTCAGCGCTCCCTCGATGAAATGGATCGCAACGGTGTGCGCACCGCGGTTGTCTCGATCACACAGCCGGGCGCGTTCTTCGGGGATGTCGGGCAGGCGCGCGCTCTCGCGCGACATTGCAACGAGTATATGGCGCGCCTGCGGACCGATCATCCTGGTCGCTTCGGCTTCTTCGCAACGCTGCCGCTGCCCGATGTCAACGGCAGCCTGCGTGAGGCGGCCTACGCCCTGGATGAGCTGAAGGCCGACGGCATCGGTTTGATGACCAGCGTCGGCAATCATTATCCCGGAGATGCAGTGTTCGCCCCGTTGTTCGAGGAGTTGGATCGGCGCAGGTCGGTCGTGTATTTCCATCCGACCAATCCGGCCTGCTGCGGCGCGCCAATCCCGTATGTGAAGCCGCCCTTGATTGAGTTTCCGCAGGACACCGCTCGGGCGATCACGAGCCTGATGTTCTCGGGCACACTGGTCAAACGGCGCAACATCCAATTCCTGTTCTCACACGCGGGCGGCACGCTGCCCGTGCTGGCCGGACGTATCGAGCAGCTGGCGACACCGAAGCAGAAGGCGGAGTACCTGCCACATGGGATGGAGTATGAGCTGCAGCGGCTCTACTTCGACGTTGCCAACGCAGCCTACCGCTCAGCGATCGCCGCGCTAACGGCGCTGGTGCCGCTCTCGCACATCATGCTCGGCAGCGATTACCCATACGTGCCGATCGAGGTGACTTCCCTCGGGCTTACGCGTCTGGGTTTTTCGGCGCAGCAGCTACAGTCGATTCGCCGTGACAATGCGCGAGCCCTCCTGCCTCGGCTGCCGACCTGAGCGTGCAGCGTGGCCCCGAGGAGTGTTCCCCGGGATTGGCAAGTCATTTCTGTCTCAGCGAAACAGCGACGGCAATCCGCGAGAACCCAGGGTTACGACGCCGATTGTAGCGAGTGCGAAAACGCCGCTGCCGGCGCGGCGAATCTTCAATGGCTTCGCGTGATCATGGACGAAGGTTGGGTCTGCGCCGTTGGGAATCCGCTCAATTGCTCGCGGCACCCCCGGCGCAGTCATCTCTCGGTGTGTCCGGTATGGGAACGCCCACGAGCTCCCATCCGGGAACAACCGTGTCGAACTCGACGTAGCCGTCGCGGTTGCTCAGCTGATGTCCTCGCATGAACGTCTGACCTACAGTATCGACATTCTGTAGATCACTGCCGACATTGTCATAGCATGTCGGCGATCCTGTTCGACAGAGCCAGCTGCGAGTCCAATGCCGGCGAGCGGCCTGATTTCAAGCACTGTCGACCCCGCAATGAATTGGCGCCGGCTGCATTTCACGAGACCCTCCTCCGGAGAAACCGGGGTTCCTTTGCAGCTTGCGCGTTCCGTGCCACCCGAACGTTACTGCGGCGCAGCAGAATCCCCTCCCGCAACGGCAACGCGGTGCGGCGCACCACTCGAGTCTCACCCCTTTTCTCGGTGGCCGGTGTGACAACGCCGGCGTACGCTCTCCGAGTCGATCGATGCCGCCGTCTGGCTCAGGCTGGTGTGGCTTCGGGGGAGGTTGCTGAGTCATGAATATTCAGAGACGATCCTTCGTGAACGCCACTTTGACGGGCGCCGCAGCTGCGCTCCTTCCGGTGCGATGCCTGTGGGCCGATAGCGCGGGCTCTAGTGCAAGTGCGACCGAGATCGCCGCGCGTACCGGTTTCGGGAGGTCGATCTCCCTTACAGCGTCCGACATCAAAGACCTCGATGCGAGCCTGCGCGGGGACCTCATTCGCGCGGGCGATGCGAATCGATACGATTGCCCGTACGCCGGGGCCGATCTCAATGTGGGGTGTTGGAGATGTCAGCGAGCAGGCGCACTTCATCGAAAAGGTGCGCCGCATCGCCGAGGATACAATCGAGGATCAGCTGACCATTGAAGATCCGGTGAGCCTCGTGCGCCCCTGAACTGTAACGCTGCGCTTTACCCGCGTGCCTGGCCTCACGCGGTTCATACCCTTCGACTGTGAGGGTGACTAAAATCCAGTCGAGAACGGCAAGCTCACGGTCCAGCCGCGCTGAGCCGCATCTCCGCTTGGTCAGCAACAGCCATCGCGACCATTCCCGCGGGGGGT
>JASHTA010000315.1 GCA_030040795.1 Gammaproteobacteria bacterium
CATTCGGTCGGCGGGGCGGCCGAGCCGAATTGGGCCGTCGAGAGCGTGTCCGCGCCGGGCGAGGTGTGGAACCCCCGGGACGCGCGCGTTCAGGCGGTGATCGCGGGCTACGGCGCGCCGGCGGCATCGCGCACCGTCTCGCTCGTGGTGAATGGCCAGACCGTCGCGACGCGGCGCGTGGACGTGCCCGCATCGGGGCGCGCCGTCGTCGAGTTCGATACGCTCGAGGTGCCGCACGGATTCAGCCGCTGCGCGGTGCGGATCGATTCTGCGGATGCGCTGCCGCAGGACGACGAGTACAGCTTTACGGTCGAGCGGTCGGACCCGAAGCGGGGCCTGTTCATTCACGAGGCCACCGATACGCGCTCGCCCCTTTATTTCGGTACGGCGCTGAGCTCCGGGGCGCAAGCGGCGTTCAGGGTCGACACGGTCACGGCGGAGCAGGCCGCGCAAGCGGACCCCTCGCTCTATGCCTTCGTCGTGTTGTCGGATGTCGCCTCGCTCCCCGCCGCCTTCACCGATCGGCTCGTCGAGTACGTGCGGCGGGGCGGAAGCGTGCTCATCGCGGTCGGGACGGCGGCGGCTCAGCAGGGGAGCATCCCGGTCTTCGGCGGAGCGCTCGAGACCTCTCACCTCTACTCGCGGGAGCCGGAGCGATTCCTTTCGGTGGGGGAGGCCGACGCCACGTACCCGGCCGTTGGGCAGCCGGTCGAGTGGGAGAGTGTAAAATTCTTTTACGCCGCAGGCGTGCAGGGGACGGGCTCGAGGGTCGCACTGCGGCTCTCGGACGGAACGCCGCTGCTGCTCGAGAAGACGCTGGGGGAGGGGCGGGTTCTCGTTTTCGCATCGGGGCTCGACAATCTGACCAACGATCTGCCGCTGCATCCGGTCTTCGTCGCCTTCATCGACCGCACCATCCGCTACCTGACCGGCACCGAGGGGCGCAGCAGCTCCCAGGTCGTGGGTGACTTCGTCGCGCTTCATGCGGCGAGGGACCGCGGAGTCGGCGTCGAGGTGGTGGATCCGCAGGGACGGCAACCGCTTTCCCTTGAGGCCGCCGCCTCGGCCCAGTGGCTGCAGCTCACGCAGGCCGGGTTCTACCAGCTCAATTTCGCGAACGGCCGCGAGGATCTGATCGCCGCCAACCCGGACCGCCGCGAGTCCGATCTTGCCCCGATCCCGGGCAACGTATTGGCGCTGTGGAGCGGGAACACGAGGTCGGCCGCGGGGTCGGCCGCGGGTTCGGCCGCTGGGGCGGCTGCGGCAGGGCAAACTGCCGCAGGGCCGGCCGCCGCAGCGCTGCAGCAGGACACCCCGGCGGCGCACAGCCTCTGGTGGTACGCTATGTTGGTGCTCTTGTTGGCGGCGCTCGCGGAATCCGCCGTGGGCAGCCGGTACGTCGGCACTCTTCGGGAGGGGCCGTGAGCGCGAGTGCGAAGCTGCGTTCTTATGTCGAGCGGCTGCAGCGCAGGCTGCGGCTCGTTGCGGTGCTGCGCGGCGCCGCCGTTCTCGCGGCATCCGCCCTGATCGCCACCCTTCTCCTCACGGCGATCATCAACCGGCTCGCGTTCTCCCCGGCGAGCCTCTGGAGCGCTCGAGGCGTCCTGTGGCTGATTCTCGCGGCGGGCGCCGCGCTGGCGCTTGCCGTGCCGCTCTGGCGGCTGACTCTGCGGTGGTCGGCCAAGCGCGCGGAGCGCATCTTTCCGGACTTCCAGCAGCGCTTGCTCACGTTCACCGAGCGCGATCGCGCCGGTGATCCCTTCCTCGAGCTGCTTGCCGCGGACACCCTGCGGATGGCGGATGCGGCGAGCCCCAAGCTCATCGTTCCGGATGCGGCGCTCACGGCGTTCGCCGGGGCGGCGGTCGCCTGTCTTGCCGCGCTGATCTGGCTCATTCGCTTTGGTCCCGGCTACTGGGGATACGGCGCGGCCGCGCTCTGGACGGGTCCGCCGGCGGGCCCGCTCTACGCCATTCGCGTGAGTCCGGGCGATGCCGCCGTGCGCCGCAATGGAGACCAGCTCGTCGTCGCCCGGCCGTTCGGGATTCAGGCGGATCGTGTGCGCATGTACGTGCGATACGGAGAGACCTCGCGGTGGGACCACGTCGCCATGCAACCCCAGCCGCAGGGGTCGGGCTTCGAGTTTCTTCTCGCGGGCATTCCGGCGGATGTCGAGTACTACGTCGAGGCCGGCTCGCTCGATTCGCCTCACTACCATCTGCGCGTCGTCGATGTGCCGGTCGTGAAGCAGGTTCGCGTCAAGTATCACTATCCCGCATGGACGAAGCTCGCCGATGCAGTGGACGAGCATGGCGGAGATCTTCGCGCCGTAACGGGCACGCAGGCCGAGCTCGAAGTGCGGACGGACCGGCCGATGCGCGACGGCGCGCTCGTGCTGGATAACGGGCAGCAGATTCCGCTCGTGCCGCTCGCCGCCGGAACGGGCCCGGCCGCCGACACTTATCGAGCGACAGTGCCGATCGAGCACGACGGGGCCTATCACGTCGCCGCGCGCGCCCAGGGCGAGACGCTTCGCATCTCGGAGGACTATTTCATCGAGGCGGGAGAGGTGCGTCCGCCCGAGGTTGCGATCATCCGGCCGGCCGGGGATTACCGCGCGAGCCCCATCGAGGAAGTCAACGTTGGGGCGAGGGGCTCGGATGCCTTCGGGCTGGCGGACCTGACGCTCCACTACTCCGTGAACGGCGGGGCGGAGAAGACGGTTTCTCTTTTGAAAGAGGCGGGAGCGAAGCAGGCGAGCGGCTCGACCGTGATCAGCCTGGAGTCCCTGAAGCTCGTGCCGGGTGATGTCGTGAGCTACTACGCCACGGCGAAGGACGCGCGCGCGGAATCGCATACGGACATCGAATTCATCCAGGTCGATCCCTTCGAGCGCGATTTCTCTCAATCCCAGCAGGCAGGCGGGGGTGGGGGAGGGTTCGGGAACGGACAGGCGCAGATCGCGGAACGCGAGAAGGAGGTCATCGAGGAGACCTGGAAGCAGGCCGGCCTCAAGGGCGAGGCGTCCCAGCAAGCGGCGGAGCAGGCGAAGTTCCTCTCGGACGTGCAGGGCACGCTGCGCTCGCAGTCTCTCGCGCTCGCAGGGCGGGTAGAGCTGCGGGACCTCTCGATCGGCAACGAGGCGATCGGCAGCTTCCAGCAGGAAATGAGCGCGGCGGCGGAGGCCATGAGCCCGGCCGTGGAAAGCCTCGGTGGACAGAAGTGGAGCGAGGCGATCCCCGCGGAACAAAAGGCTCTTCAGCATCTGCTGCGCGCACAGGCGACGTTCCGTCAGATCGAGGTGGCATTCGGCAGGCTTGGCGCGGGCAGTGGCGCCGTGAATTCGGCCGGGCGCGACCTCGCAAGCCTGTTCGATCTCGAGCTCGACTTGCAGAAAAATCAGTACGAGACGCGTCCGGACGCTTCCGCGTCCGCGGGCCAGAGCTCCGGCCAGGTCGACGATGCACTCCGCAAGCTGGATGAGCTCGCGCAGCGGCAGGACGCGCTCGCTGCGCAGCGTCAGGCCGCGGGCGATCAGACGGCCGAGCAGCGGTGGCAGCAGGAAGAGCTGAGGCGGCAAGCGGATGCGCTGCGCCGCCAGCTGGAGCAGCTCGCGCGCAACGAGCAGAACGGACAGGGCGCGCAGGGCATGCAGGGCGAACAAGGTGCCCAGGGCGAGCAGGGTGCGCAAGGCGAGCAGGACGGACAGGGCCAGCAGAGTGGGCAGGATGCTGCGGATTCACAGGGCACGCAGGCTGGACAAAGCGGCAGCGGCGGTCGGTCCGGTGCTGCGAGCCGGCGCATCGCCCAGGCGCTCGATGAGCTGCGCCAAGCCGAGGACGACATGCGTCGCGCGGTCGATCAGGGCGACGCCGCGGGCGCGCGTCGCGCCGCTGCGCGGCTGCGCGGCGCCATGCAGGCGCTCGGCGGTGTCCAGCAGCAAGAAGCGCAATCGCAGCTCGCAGCGCTGCAGCGGGAAGCGGACCGGCTCGCGGGGGAGGAGCGCAGTCAGGCGGCTCGCCTGCAAGAGCTGGAGCGCGGATCGCCTCCCGGGCTCAGTGCCTTTCGCGGAGGGCCATCGGATCTGCCACCCGTCCCGGGATTGAGAGGCGGACCCGGCGATGTGCAGTCGATGATCGACGATCGCCAGAAGCTCGCGGACGAGCTCGGTCAGCTGGAGGGTCGAATGCGGGATGCCGAGCGCGGCGCTTTGCCTCGCAGCCGCACGGCGGCCTCGAAGATCCGGGATGCGCTGAGCGACCTCGATGAGTCGGAGACGCAGATGCTCCTGCAGCGAAGCGCCGATCAGATGCGGCGCGGCTACATTGCGCAGGCCGACTCGACGGAAGGGGACATCCAGGCGTCGCTGCAGCAATTGAGCCGCCAGCTCGCCGAGGCGGGCGATGCGCTCGCGCAGGGCCAGCCGCCGGCGCAAGACGCACTGGACGACGTGGAGCGGCTGCGTGATCGGCTTGCGGCGCTCGATCCGCAACTTCGCAACTCGGCGGAAGGACGCCCCGGGGGCCGCGAGGGTCAGCCCGGTCAGCCCGGTCAGTCCGGCCGGCTCAGTCGGTCGGGACAAGCGGGACAACCTGGGCAGGCGGGACAGGCCGGACAAGCGGGACAGGCTGGACGAGGCGGCGAGGCCGGCGTGGACGGCGGACTCGTCGGACCCGTGACGGCGGGGGGTGGCGGTCGCGGCGGATTCGTGAACGGCGGGTGGAATTCGGGGAACAACGGGCCCTATGGCGGCCGTGCGGCGGCACCCGACACCTCAACGCCGCCCCCGATATCTCCGGCGGATGCCGAGCGGAGCTACCGGCAGGGCATGAGCGAGCTCGGCCAGCTGCGGCGCGCCGTCGGCAACGATGAGGCGCGGCGCCGCGAGGTCGATGAGCTCATCCGCTCCATGCAGCATCTCGATCCGCGGCGCTTCCCGGGCAATCCGGCGATGGTCGAGGAGCTGTACGGGCGTGTGCTGACCGACGTCGACCAGCTCGAGCTGCAACTCCGTCATCAAACAGGTGAGGAGCAGGGGGCCGATGTGCGAAGCGATCGCCCTCAGACGGTGCCGTCGGGCTACCAGGATGCCGTCGCGGAGTACTATCGGCGGCTCAGCAAGAATCAGACTCCTTGAGGCGCCGCAGATCGGTGCTGGCTTGGAAGACGGCTGTCGCGGCAGCACTCGTGCTCTGCGTGTCGCTGCCGGCCTGGAGCGGCGAACCTCACACCGATCATCACGTCTTCTGGGTCGTTCACGGGCGGCACAATACGGTCTACCTGCTCGGTTCGGTGCACGTCCTGAAGCCCTCCGAGAGTGAGCTGCCGCCGGAGGTGCTGCGTGCGTACGCGCATGCACATGCCCTCGTCATGGAGGTTCCGCTCAGCGACTTGTCGTTCGACAAGCTGGTGGGTCTGACGCTCACCCTCGGAACTCTGCCGCAGGGCAAGACGCTCGTGGCGGCGCTCGGGCCGACTCTCTATGCGAACTTGTCCGCCCACGCGAAACCTCTCGGGCTCGATCCCGCCTACCTCAGCCACTTTCAGCCCTGGCTGGCGGCGCTGACGATCGAGCAGCTCGCGCTGGCCCAGGCGGGCTTCGACTTCAATTCCGGTGCCGATATGCAGCTCGCGCGGCGCGCCAGCGCCGATCACAAGCCGATCATCGGCCTCGAGACCGCCCGCGATCAGCTGAGCCTGTTCGCGCATCTCACCGAGGCGCAGCAGCGGGAGTTCGTGCAGTACACCCTCGAGGACACCGATCATGCGCCGCGCGAGGTGGAGACCTTGATCCGGGCCTGGCGCAACGGCGACACTCGCGCGCTGGAGCAAGCCTTGCACGAGGGCTTCGACCAGTTCCCGGACCTTTACCAGGCGCTCACGACGGATCGCAATCGCAAGTGGCTCGCCGAGATTTTGCCTCTGCTGCGCGATGATCAGGATTACCTGATCGTCGTCGGCGCGCTGCACCTGGTGGGCGGCGACGGCTTGATTGCATTGCTCAGGCGGCACGGCTACGTGCCGATACAACACTGATCGGAGAGGGGAGACGAGGGGCCTATGAGATGGAAAATCTGCGCGGCGCTCGCCGCGACGGTCGCGATTGCCTGGAGTGCGCATGCGGCCGACTTGCGGCAGCTGGTCCAGGAAACCCAACACATATCGGGCGACAGCGGCCAAATCACGATGGTCTGGTGGATGCCGCAGGCGTTCTGGGACCAGAATCTGACCGCGAGCGGAGTCTCGCCCGAGGAGAAGGCGCAGGTGCTGAAAGTTCTGCAGGATTACACGCTCTTTGCGCTGCTGCGCGCCAAGGTCGGAGCCTCGGGCCTGACGAACGTGAGCTCGAAAGAGGACCTGCTCAAGAACGCAAGGTTCGAGATCGACGGGCAAACCGTCGCGCCTTTCACATCGGCGAGCCTCCCTCCGGTCGCTGCCAAGCTGCTCGGAGAGCTCGAGCCGGGCCTGGCGCGGAGCATGGGACAGGTCGGTGAGAGCATGCAGATCGTGGCCTACCCGTCGATGAAGGACGGCCGGCCGTTGCTCGATCCGAAAGGCCACGGCCTGTTGCAATATACGCTGTACGGCAAGACGTACTTCTGGCGCCTGCCGCTCGCGACACTGCTGCCGCCGAAAGTCGACCGCGCGACACATGAGGAGTTTCCGGGCAACTTCGAATTCAATCCGTACACGGGAGCGAGACTCAGCTCGGGGCGCTAGCGCCATTCAGGGCACGCTTGGCGTGCGATCACTTCGGTCGGCGTTCAAATCGTCGCCGGTGAATGGAGGCGAGAGGGCCGGTGGCGGCTTGCATACCGGGTGCGGCAGTGGCCGCGGAATGCCTGTGATGAACACCGGCAAGTGCGCCGGGTCGCGATTGGTGTAATAGCAACGATCGCTGATCCAGGTGATGGTCTCGCCGTCGTCGAAGCGCCACGACTCCCCCCGCCGATGTCGCCGATTCTCCGGCCGTGGTAGGTCCAGTCCTTTGGGGATAGACCCGAAGGCGCGAAGTAACGCCTTCCGGTCTTCACGCGCGAGCACATCGCGTGCGGCACGCTCGGCTTCCGCCGTCCAGTCGATCGGAGGTGTCGCGGGAGTGACGGTGATGGGTGACTCTCGAGAGTTCGGCGGCAAGAGCGGCAAAACGGAGGGGAGCGCAAGGCGCGGCGCCAGCAGGCGCAGAAGTGAGACCGCAGAGTGTGGGCGACCTGGGTTCGTGGGGCGCTCGGAACGCTCGGACGAATGCGATGGCTCATCGATGAACGCCAGGATCATCGCCCGTTGCGCGACCGATGAATTGGGCTCAGGACTGTGGTCCATGCCCACCGACAGCAATGCGAGGAAGGCGATCTGGACCAGGGCGGCCCCGCCCAGCGCGACCCAGTGGACACGTCGATCGGTCAAGCCCGGCTCGGAGTGCATCGCAATCAATTTGCGCGATCGAAGTGATCGGGCGCGGCGCGCTTCATTCGTAGCGGAGCGCCGCGACCGGCCTGGCGCGAGCGACGCGGAGCGCGTGCCCCAGAACGGTCGCCCAGGAGATCGCGATCACGGCGGCGCCCGCCGCCAGGAAGCTCGCGGCGCCGAGCTCGATGTGATAGGCGAAGCCTGCCAGCCAGCGGTCCATCACGACGTAGCACACCGGCCACGCGAGCAGCTGTGCCCAGAGCACCGGCAGCGTCAGCTGCCTCAGCAGGAGGCGCAGCACATCGGCTCGTCCCGCGCCCATCGCCTTGCGGATGCCCATCTCCTTGGTGCGCCGCTCGGCGATGGACGAGGCAAGGCCGTACATCCCGGCGCACGCAAGCAGCAGCGCGATCGCGGAGCAGGCGGAGAAGACAGCGCCATCGGCCTCGAGGTCCGCATAGAGCTCACGGAGCATCTGCGCCACGGGGAAGCGGCTCACCGGTCGGGAGGGGTCGAGCTGCGCCCAGCGCGCGTCGATCGCCGCGAGCGCCTGGGCTTCCTGCGGCGCGCTCACCTTCACGCTCAGGAGATCGAACTGCTTGGGGTCGACGTAGAAGACCGTCGCGTCGATCGGAGAGCGGATGGAGCGGGTGGGGAAGTCGGGCACGACGCCGATGATCTCGGACGGTGGGCCAAATACGTTGACCAGCTCTCCGACGGCCGCTCGGGCCGATGAGAAGCCGAACTTGCGGACTGCCGTCTCGTTGATGACGATCGGCGCGCCGCGCGTCGAGCTCGTTCCGCCGGGTGCCGCGTCGCCGCCTCGATCTCTCGAGAAGAAGCGCCCCGCGACGGGCTTCAGGCCGTAGAGCTCGAAGAAGTCGAAGTCGACGGCCTCGTCGGTGAAGAAGGTCTTCACGCCGCGGCGCACCGTCCCGAAGCTTTTCGTATAGATGTAGCCGAGCGGAGCGCTCGCCGAGCACGCCGCTGAAACGACTCCGGGAAGCGTCCGGAACGTGTCGGCGTCCGTCCGTCCGCACGCGCCGTTCACCGCGAAGATCCTCGTGGTATCCAAGCGGCCGACCATTCTCTCGGCATAAGAGGTCTGATCGAAGACGACGACGATCGCGATGGCGAGGCCGGTGAGCACGGCAAACTGTACGGTGACGAGAGCGCTCCGCACGGCTTCGCCACCGGCGCGGGTGGCCCCTCCGCGGAGCGCCGTGACCGGCCGAAAGGACGACAGGATGACGGCTGGATACAATCCAGCCAGCACGCCGACCACGGAGGCGAAGCCGACGGCCGCCGGAAGGATCGAGGAATCGTGGAGGTAGTCGAATGTCAGACGCGATTGCGAGAGGCGGTTGAACACGGGAAGCAGCAGCTCGGCGATACCGAGGGCGACGAGTAAGGCGAGCCCGGTACGGAGCAGGGCCTCGCCGATGAACTGGACGATGAGCGTCCGGCGCGTGGCGCCCACCGCCTTGCGTATGCCCACCTCGACATGACGGGCCGCGGCACGAGCGGTCGATAGATTGACGAAGTTGATCGCGGCCGCGAGCAGGATGAGCAGTCCCACCGCCGCGATGGCATAGAGGAGGGCCGGGCTGCCGCGAGCCTTCATGGCGCCCTCGGCCGGCGGCAGCCTGTGAATGGCCGCGATCGGCACCACGGAAAAGGAGAATCGCAAGCCTCCCGCCATTTTGGGCTTGTAGAGCGCCGCGATGAAGTCGTGCAGCGACGCTCGAACCTGGTCGAGCGTGGCCGCCTGCGGCAGCCGGAAGTAGGTATAAGCGTCCACACTCTTTCCGAACGCCAGCGGCTGGGCGTCGAGCGGGGTAAACGAGGAGAACGAGGCGAGGCTCGAGGCGACGATACCGAAGTTGAGGTGAGTGTTCGGCGGCAAGTCCTCGATGACGGCTGCGACACGCAGCAGGTGCTTGTCGTCGAGCAGGAGCGTCTGGCCGACCGGATCGTCGCGGCCGAAAAGCTGCCGCGCGAGCGTGCGGGTGAGGACGATGTCATCGGGTCTGCGCAGCGCTCGAGCGAGATCTCCCGCGACGACCGGGAACCGGAAGATGTCGAAGAACTCCGGGTCCGCCCAGGACAGCCGCTCGAGCGAGCTCACGGTGCCGACGCGGATACCGTGCCGACTGCCTACGTCGATCCGCGCGATCTGCCGAATCGGCAGGCGCACCGCGAGCCAGCGCGCAACGTCCGGCGGCGTGACATCGATGGGAACCGGCGCTCCCGCCGGGTCGGCGTACGATGAGGAGATGCGGTAGATGCGCGCATAGCCGGGGAGGAAATGCTCGTACGTCAAGTCGTTGCGCACGTACAGCGCGGCAATGAGCGCGGCGGCGAGCCCCACCGCGAGCCCGCAAATGCCGATGGCCGCATGCAGCTTGTTGCGCGCGAGATTGCGCAGCGCGGCCATGAGGTAGTTGCGAAGCATCGCGGCTCGGATTCTTGAGCGCGCGCTACGCCGCGAGCAGCGTCTCGCTCACGACGCGTCCGTCGAGCAGCTTCACGGTGCGCTTGGCGCGCGCGGCGTGCACGAGGGAGTGGGTCACCATCACGACCGTCGTGCCCGCGGCATTGAGGCCCGCGAGCAGATCCATCACGGCGGCGCCGTTTTCCGTATCGAGGTTGCCCGTCGGCTCGTCGGCCAGGATCAGCTTCGGCTCCGCAACCAGGGCACGGGCGATGGCCACGCGCTGCTGTTGGCCTCCGGAGAGCTGCTGCGGCAGGTGGCGAGCGCGATGCGCAATGCCCACCCGTTCGAGGGCCGCAGCGATACGCCGCTTGCGGTCGCCGCGGGAGACGTGGCGGTAGAGCAGGGCGACCTCAACGTTCTCGGCGACATTGAGATCGTCGATGAGATTGAAGCTCTGGAAGATGAATCCCACACCCGTACGCCGCAGTGCGGTGAGCCTCTGCTCGGAATACTTCGAGACCTCCTCGCCGAAGAACCAGTAGGCCCCGCCGTCGGGGCTGTCGAGGAGCCCGAGAATGTTGAGCAGCGTCGACTTGCCGCAGCCGGAGGGTCCCATGATCGCGACGAACTCGCCGGCGGCCACCTCGAGCGATACGTCATCGAGCGCGCGGGTCTCGACCTCGGTGGTGCGATAGGTCTTGCGGATGCTTTCGAGCCTCAGCATGTCGTGCTCCTGCCGTTCTTACTTCTCAAGATCGATCCGATCGATGCGCTCCAGGCCGGAATAGTCGGAGATGATGACCCGGTCGCCGACCGCAAGACCCCCGAGGATCTCGACTTGCTCGGCGTTGCGGCGACCGAGCTTGATTCGGCGCCGCCGCGCCGAGCGGCCGTCCCGGGTCAGCACGAATGCCCAGTCGCCGCCGGTACGCTCGAGGAAGGCGCCTGCGGGAAGGACCGTCCCCACCTGGTCGGCGCCGAGCGATAGTCGGCCCTGCACAGTCTGTCCGGGCAGCAGCCCCTTCGGCTCGGCGCCCTGGAACGACAAGTCGATCGTGAACGTACCGTCCTTCACCTCGGGATAGACGCGGGTCACCTGGGCCGAGAAGGTCTGCTCGCCGATATCGACCTGCGCAGTCTGGCCGACCGCGACGCGCTGCAAGTAGTACTCGTCCACGTCCGCCGAGAGCTTGTAACCGGTCTGCGGGGTGATCTCGGCGAAGCGCTCGCCGCGATTGCGATTCTCGCCGACTTTCAGGTCCATCGAGGTGAGCCGACCGGTCACGGGCGCCCGCACCGTGAGGTTGTCGAGCTTGCCGTGCGTGATCTTGAGGTCTTGCTGAAGCTTGTCGATCTGGCTCTCGATCTCCGGCAGCTGGCGCACGCGCAGCTCCTCCTGCCTCTCGTTGCTCTGCTCTTGCAGGGGCCGCAGCTTCAAGTCGTAATTGAGCTCGTCCTGCACGGAGTCCAGGGCTTCGACCGGCTCGAGCGTCCGCCCGAGCGCCTTGCGCCGAGCGTAGGAGCGCTGCAGCCGGATGATGTTGTAGTCGATCGTCGCGAGCGCCTTCTGGTTCGATACTCGATTCTGCTCGAGCTGCGTCTGATAGGACTGGAGCTCCGTGATCGACTCGATCATCCTCGCCTCGCGGTCGAGCACGTCGAGCTCGAGCTCCGTATTGCTGAGCTCGACGAGCGGCTGGCCCTTCGTCACCATGTCGCCCGCTTGCGCGAGAATGCGCTCCACGCGGCCGCCCTCCATCGCATCGAGATAGACCGTTTGAAGTGCCTGGACCGTCGCGTGGAGGGGAACGAAGTCGTGAAACGTCCCCCGCGCCACCGTCGCGACGGTGACATTGGCGAGCGGCATGCGGACGCTGCGCTCCGCCGTTCCGAAAAGCAGAACGACCGTCGTGAATCCGAGAGCGACGACTGCCGCACCGACACCGAGCTGTATCACGTGGCGCTTGCGCCACCACGGCAGCGAGATCGGCCGATCCATCGCGAAGCTCATTGCAGTCTTCCGCGCGCCATCCCACGCAGTGTAAGTCACCAAGCCGTCCGCAAGAACGGTATATAAATCAGTTAGATACGCCGATTCGAAGCCTCTCGATGGCCGAGGCTTGTCCGGAATCGAACACCCTCTGAGCCCCGCGCAGCGCAGGCGGCCGCCCCGCAAATGCGAGTGCGTGGTGATGGTTGTCACGCGCTCGGCGGGGGTCGTACGCTCGTCGAATGGACGGCATCGCGGTTCTTGTCGTGGAGGATGATCCGGATGTTCGCCGCTCCGCGCGCGTCGCGCTCGCTCCTCATACGGAGCGCGTGGAGGAAGTCGAGTCGGCTGCGGAGCTGGAGAGCGTTCTCGCTGCCGGCGCCTTCAACGTCGTGCTGCTGGATATGAATTTCGTCGCCGGCGAGCGCAGTGGCGCGGCGGGTCTCGATGCGCTCGGCCGCATCCGGAGCTTCGATCCGACGATCGCCGTCGTGTTGATGACGGCCTACGGCGGTGTCACTCTCGCGGTGGACTCGCTCAAGCGGGGCGCGGCCGACTTCGTTCTGAAGCCCTGGCGCAACGACAAGCTCGTAGCGGCAATCGGGGCCGCTGCGGAGGTCACCCGCTCGCGGCGTGCGACGGAGACGCTGCAGCTCGCGGCGCTCGAGCGGAGCGCCATCGAGCGTGCGCTCGCGCGCTTCCAGGGAAACATCTCCTCGGCGGCTTCGGCGCTCGGCTTGAGCCGCGCGGCCCTCTATCGGCGCATGGCGAAGCATGGACTCTAGTCTCGCCGGCACGAACCGGCTCGCGCTCGCCGTGGCCTGGCGAGCTCTCCTCATCGGGGCGCTCGCGTTTCTCGTCTTTCGCATTCTCACCGGCACTCACCTCTACGCCACCGCATTGCTCGTCCTCGTTGTCGCAGGCCTCATCGCCGCGGATCTGTCGCAGGTCATCGGCAGGATCGTGAGAAGCGCGGAGCGCGACCTGGAGAGGCTGGTGGCTGCGGTCAGCGATTCGCCGGCCGGGACCGGAGCGAGCCCATACCCGGGACAATCGGCTCGCCCCTTCGATCAGGCTGCAGCCCTTCTCACTGCAGCGCGCATGGAAAGGCAGGTGCAGCTCGAGTACGTCCAGACGTTGCTCGATACCGTCGCGGCGGCATTGATCGTCGTCGAGCCGGACGGGCGCGTGACTTTTGCAAACCGCGTTGCCCGTGCTCTGAGCGCCGGACCGGCTCAGCGGCTCGGCGATGTGCCGGCGATCGGAGACTCCGCCGCCCCCGCTCTGCTCGCCCTTCGCGCGGGAGCTCGGGAGATCATCTCGACGGCTGACGGCCAACGGATGTTCGTCTCGGTCTCGCACTTTACGATTCCCGGGCGCGAGCCGCGGCGGCTCATCGCTCTGCAACGTATCGCGGGCGATCTCGATGCCGTGGAGCTGAAAGCCTGGCAAGACATGGCGCATGTGCTCGCGCACGAGATGATGAACTCGCTCACGCCCATCGCATCTCTGTCCGAGAGTCTGGAGGTCTTGCTCAAGACGGCCGAGCGCGCGGGGCCGGCCGATGTCGCGCACACCAATGAGGATCTCGTCACGGCGCTCGAGGCCATCAAGCGGCGCAGTCTCGGTCTCATGGATTTCGTCGAGCGCTATCGGGCCGTCGCGGAGCTTCCGCGTCCGAGACTGCAACAGGTGCAGATGCACGCGCTGGTGCGTGCAGTGAGCCACCTCATGGGCGCAAGGCTCGACCAAAGCGGTGTCGACTACCGCATCCTCGTGGAACCCGAGGATCTCTGCGCGGATGCCGATCCGCAGCTTCTGGAGCAGGCCCTCATCAACTTGCTGCGCAACGCGGCGGACGCGGTCGCGGGAGTCGAGAAGCCTCGCATAGAGGTCTCCTGCCGCGCGCGCGACGAGCAGGTGGCGATCGAGGTCTCGGACAACGGCATGGGCGTGCCGGAGGACCAGCGCGATCAAATCTTCGTGCCGTTCTTCACGACGAAGGCCGGCGGCTCCGGCATCGGATTGAATCTGGCGCGCCAGATCGCGCTGAGCCACGGCGGGCGGCTCGAGCTCCGCGCGAATCCTCTGCGGGGATGCGTGTTCACGTTGCTGCTGCCGGCCGCGCGGCCGGTGGCGAGGGGAGGGCAGGAGCTGACAGGCATGGCGGAGGCGGCTCCAAGGGCAACTGGCGCGGGCATTCTCCCTTCCCCCTTGTAAAGCGGGTAGGGCGTATGTTATATCTTACGATATGTTTTACGATAATGACTTCTCTCATCGGGACCCCTCCTGGATCTACTGGATGGGGCGGCATCACGGCGGCCGGGGCTTCGGGCATTCCGCGGGCGGATTCATGGGCGGGTTCGGGTTCGGGCGGGGCGGCATGCACTTTCGCACGGGGCGCAAGCTCGCCGCTGCGGACCTGCAGCTCGTCATCCTGGCGCTGCTCGCGGACAGGCCGAGCCACGGCTACGAGCTCATCAAAGCGGTGGAGGAGCGATCTGGCGGCTTCTACAGCCCGAGCCCGGGGGTCATCTATCCGGCCCTCACGTACCTCGAGGAGATCGGCCACGTGACCGTGGAGCCCGAAGGCACGAAGAAGCTCTACCACCTCACCGAGGCAGGCCGCGAGCATCTCGCGCAGCATCGCGCGACGGTCGACGCCATGCTGGCCGAGCTGGAGCGCATCGGTCGCAAGATGGAGCATGTCCGCCGGGTCTTCACCGGCGAGGCGCGCGCGGGCGAGGAACGGGGGGGCGAGGACGAGGGTTTCGATCCCCGCCGCTCGAGAGAGCTGCACGCCGCGCGTCATGCTCTGAAGATGGCGCTGTTCGAGAAGCGAGGGAGCTCGCGCGAAGAGGTGAAGCGGATTGCGGAGATCCTCAAGCGCGCCGCCGAGGAGATCCGCGGCAAGTGAGCTCGCATCCTCGGCGGCCGATGCAAGCTCACGGTACAGGAGTCGATTCGAGAATGTCCCAGCCCGCAGGTCCGATCCTCGATTCCCGGGTGAACTCAGTCATCGCCCGGATGCAGGCTGCGCGAAACTATCCGTCGAACGGCGGTCCGCGCCGCAACCGGGAGGCCCGCGATCCCAATTTGTATGCGGAGTACGGCTTCTCGATCTATCCCGAGCAGGGCGACCTCATCTATCTGCTGTGCCGGGCGCAGCGCGCCACGCGAGTCGTCGAGTTCGCGACCTCGCTCGGCTTCTCGACCCTGTATTTCGCGGCCGCCGTCAGGGACAATGGCGGCGGAATCGTCATCGGCTCCGAGCTCGTGCCGCAGAAGGTTCAGGCCGCGCGGCGCAATCTCGCGGACGCCGGGCTTGCGGACTACGCGCAGATCCGTCAAGGAGATGCGCGCGAGACGCTGCGGGACCTCGGCGGACCGGCTGATTTCGTGCTGATAGACGGGTGGCCTGGCGATGACGGACCGTCGCTTGCGCTTCAGGTGATGAGGATCGTCGCGCCCCAGGTGCGCACCGGCGGTCTCGTCATGAACGACAACGCGGAGGACGACTACCTGGAATATGTGCGCAATCCCGCGAACGGCTTTCGCTCGCTGTCGCTGCCGCTCAAGGGCGGGACCGAGCTCTCCGTGAAAGTGGCCTGAGCGCCGGATTGACTGCCGCGGGCCCATTGACCGACCAACGTTACCGCAAGATCAGATCCATGACATCCCTTCAATCGCCGGCCGTGCGGGCCGTACTCGACCGGCTTTACGCCGAAGCGGAGCGGAACGACGAGGAGGTGCTGCCGCGCGTGCGGGCGGCGGCCGAGCGCCTCGGGGGCTCCTACGACGACCGCAAGGTTGCGCATCTGCTCGACGATGCCTTCATTCCGGTATGCCCGGAGGTGGGCCAGCTGCTCTACGTGCTCGTCCGCACGCGAAGGCCGAGGGTCGTCGTGGAGTTCGGAGCCTCGTTCGGGCTCTCGGCGATCCACCTGGCCGCGGCGCTGCGCGACAACGGCGAAGGCAGGCTGATCACGACCGAGCTGAATGCATTCAAGGCCGGCCGGGCGATAGAGCACTTTCGCCAGGCCGGCCTTGCCGATCTCATCGACTTGCGGCAAGGCGATGCGTTCGAGACGCTCGAGGGTGTGCGAGGCATCGACTTCCTGATGCTCGATGGCTGGAAGAGCCTTTATCTGCCGCTGCTGCAGAGGCTCGAGCCCGCGCTCGGCCCGGGCTGCCTCGTCGCGGCGGACGACATCAACCTGATGCAGGATCTGTTGAAACCCTATCTCGCGTACGTGCGAGACCCCAAGAACGGGTACACCTCGTGCGAGGTGCCGATCGACGACGGAGTGGAAGTGTCGCTGCGCGGATGAGGCTTTGTCAGAAGGCCCGCGGATTTCGCGCCGGGAACATCGAATCTCAGCCATCCGCCAAGGCTCACCTCGATCGCCGGATCGTGAGTGGAAGGACCGGCGCGCAGTCTCAATGTGAGAGCGAACCGATAGGTGTGGGAGAGCCCGGGGAAGGGTAAGTAACTCACGCTCGTCCTCGCGCTCAGGAACGAGACAAGGAGAATGACGGCAGCCGCGAAGACTGCGAGCCGCAGGCGCGGCCTATTCGTAGTGGAGCGCGGCAATGGGCTTGGCCTGTGCCACTCGGAGCGCATGTCCCACGACGGTCGCCCACGCGATGAGCAGCGCGATCGCTCCTGCGGCGAGAAAGGCGGCGGCGCTCAGATCGATGTGATACGCGAATCCCCGCAGCCAGTGGCGCATCGCGAGGAACACGACCGGCCATGCGACGAGGTTCGCCCACAGCACAGGCTTCGTGAACTGCCAGAGGAGCAGGCGGACGATGTCGCTACGCTCCGCGCCCATCGCCTTGCGCACGCCGATCTCCTTCGTGCGTCGCTCGGCGGTGAAGGCCGACAAGCCGAAGAGCCCGAGGCAGGCGATCAGCACCGCAATGCCGGAGAAGCCGGTGAACACGTCCCCGCGGCGCGTGATATCGAGATAGACGTCCTGCATGTGCTGGTCCACGAAGAATCCTGTCATCGGCTTGGTATTTCCCGTATCTCTCCACAGGCTGCGAATGGCTGCCAGGGTCTCCGGAATCTCGTGTCCGGCGAGCTTGACGTTGAGAATGTCGAAAGAATTCGAGTAGACGACATAGAAGATCGGCGGAATCTGCTTGGCGACCGAGCTGAAGGAGAAGTCGCGAACGACGCCGATCACCTCGAGCGGTCGGCCGCCGACGAACAGCTGTTTGCCGATCGCTGCTTCGGGCGATGTGAACCCGGCGCGGTGAACGCCTGCCTCGTTGAGCACGATCCGGCCCTCTGGCGGGGACGCCGCATCAGGCAACGCTGAGGGGTGCAGGAGCAGAGTGGCCAGATCGGGCGCCGCGGCTGCCGGCGCATCCCCGGGATGGCTGCGGGAGAAGAATCGCCCGGCGAGTGGGCGGAGCCCATACAGCTCGAAGAACCCGTAATCGACAGAGATGCCGTCTATCGGCACGTACGTGCCGTCGCGGAGACGCAGACTCCAATGGGATTCCTCGGCGAGGCTCAGTGCGCCGGACCACGCACACGCCGCCGCTCGCACTCCCGGCAGAGCGCGAACCCGGTCGGGAAAGGCGCCGTAGCAAGCGCCACGCCGAAGTCCACCGGGCCCGGAAGCGAAGCCGATGGAGACCACGAAGACCTGGTCCTTGTCGACCCGTAGCCCTTCGTTCAGGGCGTAATGAACCTGCCGATAGATGACCACGGTCGATATGCAGAGGCCGATGAGCACGGCGAACTGCAGCGTCACCAGAATCGCCCGCACGCGCCCCGATCCCGGCGTGGCGTGGGCGGCGCTCTTGAGGACCGCTGCCGGAGCAAATGCCGACAGGACGAGCGCAGGGTAGGTGCCCGCAAGCGCTGCCACCAGCAACGTCGCTGCAATCAGCGTGCCGGCGACGGTGGGATCGTGCCAGTACCCAAAGCCGATGTGGCGGCCGAGGAAGGCGTTGAGCTGCGGCAGCAGCACCTCGACCAGTCCCACTGCGATGAGCATCGAGAGCGCCGCATAGACGGCGGTCTCGCCGATGAACTGGGCGACCAGCTGCCGGCGCACGGCGCCCGCAGCCTTGCGTATTCCCACCTCGACCGCGCGCCGCGCGGCGCGCGCCGTCATGAGATTGATGAAGTTGAAGCTGGCGACCAGGATGACGAGGAGTCCGACGAGCGAGACGGCATAGATCGTGGACCAGTCCCCCGTCGGCTTCATCGACTGCTCCGTGAACGCAGTAACGTGAAGCTCATCGACCCGGACGAGTGGGAGCGACAGGTTGTAGTGCCTCGTCATGGCAGGCATGCGATGAGCCAGAAACGCAGGGATTTCTCGCCGCAGGCGCTCGATGGAGACGCCTGGCGCAAGGCGCAAGTACGTGTAGACGAGATCGTCCGTGTCGGCGTGATTCGGGTCCTTGTCCAGCTTCGCTAGCGCGGAGAACGAGCCGCGTCCGGAGGCGATCGCTTGAATGTCGAGATGACTATTCGGCGGTAGATCCTCGAGTACCGCCCTCACCCGCATCGGGTATCGCCGGTCGATCTGGATCACCTCCCCGATCGGATTGTCGCGACCGAAGTACTTGCGAGCGAGGCTTCGGGTGAGGACGATGCCATCGGGCGCCTGCAACGCCGTTCGCAGGTCACCCGCGACCGCCCGCAACCGCAGGAGATCGAAGATATTCGGATCGGCCCAGTACAGCTTCTCGTCGGCCTCGACGTTTCCGTGGCGGAGCGTCCGTTGGTCCGGGCAGAGTCGCGCAACGGCCTCGATCCCGGGAAAATCGAGCTTCAGAAATCCGGCGATCGAAGCATCGATCGTGGGCGTCCAGATGGCGGACTGGCCGGGAATCGTGAAGAGCTCGGAAGCGAGATATGTGCGCTGGTGATCGGGGAGGAAGCGGTCGTAGCTCAGCTCATCGCGGACGAAGAGCGCGATCAGGATCGCCGCGGCGAAGCCGGCGGCGAGCCCCGCGACGTTGATGCCGACGTAGAGTCGGTCTCGCATCAGATTGCGCAGCGCCGCGGCCAGATAGTTTCGGAGCACGCCGCGCAGTGTAAGTCAGAGCATCGCGGCGCGTAACGGCGGAGAATTCAAGTACTTAGCCTCGTAGCGAGGCGGTGCGGCCGGTGCGGCCGTTCGGAATCGGACAATGGCACCTCAGGCGGGCTGCGGGGCGCTGACCTCGCCGGCACGTCCGACCTTGATGTGCGCGATCTTGCCGTCGCGCAACCTGTAGTACACGAGCACCCGCACGCGAACGAACTCCCCCTTGCGCAACGGGGCGACGATGAAATTCGGAGCATCGGCGGCGGCCGTGAACTGCGAGGTGATATCCGCGGCGATCCCGTCGTCGTCGGCGATGAGATGATGCAGCGTGAGAGACTCGCGCACGGTCTTGAACATCTCGCGATAGAAATCAAGGATGCCTTGCTTGCCGCGCAAGACGAGGGTGCTGAGCTCGCAGACGACATCGTCGGTGTAGTACTGGCTGAAGCGCTCGAAGTCGGCATTGCTGAAGGCGCGTGTGTAGTCGAGGTAGGCCTGCCGCTGCTCGAGCGTGCCGCCGAGGCGCGCGGCCGGCTTGGATGCGCCGGCGTTCATCAGTGAGAGTGGCCGCCCGGTCCGTGCACGTGGCCGTGCGAGAGCTCTTCCTCCGTGGCGTCTCGCACGCCGGTGATCTCCACCTCGAAGTTCAGGTTCTTGCCGGCGAGCGGGTGATTGGCGTCGAGGGTCACCATATCGCCGACAATGCGCGTGACGGTGACGGTGCGCGGACCTTGAGGGGTCTGCGCGCGCAGCTGCATGCCCACCTTGATGTTGGCGATACCCTTGAGCGACCGGCGTGGAATCTGCTCGATGAGGGACTGGTCATACACGCCGTAGCCGTCGGCAGGCGCAACCTTCACGGTCAGCTTGTCGCCCGCGCTTTTTCCCTGAAGCTCCCGCTCGAGGCCCGGGATCAAATTCCCGCGTCCATGCAGATAGCTCAAAGGATCCCCGGACGCCGAGCTGTCGATCACGTCGCCACCGTCGTCGGTCAACGTGTAATGCAGCGTGACGACGGAGTCCTGCTTGATGGCCATGAGAGTTCCCGCGGCGAGCTCGGCAATTGCCCAGTGTGGCCGCTCCGTCCTCGGCCGTCAAATCGCTCGCGGCGCGCGGAACTCCTACGGCGTTCGCGCTATATTGGTCGTGCGGCGGCCATGGCCCGTGAATTCCGCAGACAGGAGGACGACATGAGCATCGAAAGCGCAAAGGCGCGGCGCAAGGCGCTGATCGCGAGCCCCACGGACTTGAGCGCGCAGGCCACACGCGACATCTCGGCGGCGCTCAATGCGCTGCTCGCCGACGTGTTCACGCTCTACTTGAAGACCAAGAATTTTCACTGGCACATGTGGGGCCCGCATTTCCGCGACTATCATCTGCTGCTCGACGAGCAGTCGCAGCAGATCTTCGCCATCACGGACGACATCGCCGAGCGGGTACGCAAGATCGGGGGCGGGACGCTGCACTCGATCGGCCAGATCGACCGCCTGCGCAGGATCCGCGACAACGACGCGGATTACGTGACGCCGCTCGACATGCTGGCGGAGCTGAGCGAGGACAACAAGCAGCTGACGGCGGCCATGCGCTCGGTACATGCGACGTGCGACGAGCACAACGACGTCGCGACGGCAAGCCTGCTCGAGGTGTGGATCGACGAGGCGGAACGGCGCACGTGGTTCCTGTTCGAGAGCTGCCGGAGCGCCGAGCCGGCGCGTTAGCCGCCGGAGCGCTTGGCGTCGTAGCCGAGCTTGCGCAGCTCCGCGACGAGGCGGTCCCGGTGATCGCCCTGAATCTCGATGGTGCCATTCTTGACGCTGCCGCCCGCGCCGCACAGCCTCTTCAAGCGGCCGGCGAGCGCTTCCAGGTCGGTTGCGGCGAGGGGCAGCCCCGAGATCACCGACACGCCCTTGCCGGCGCGGCCTGCGATCTCGCGGCCGACACGAACCCGAGCGGGCGCTGCAGCGCTGCCCGCAGGGCTGCCGGCCGGCCGCTCGATCCGCGGCGGATCGCTCCGAATCACCACACCCCGAAAGGTATACTTAGGCCTCATGTCCCTGACTCCTTTCCACATCGCGATCCAGGTCCGGGATCTCTCGGAGGCACGCTCGTTCTACAAGGGTATTCTCGGATGCTCCGAGGGACGAAGCAGCTCGCACTGGGTCGACTTCAACCTCTACGGGCATCAGCTCGTCTGCCACTTGAATCCCGGCCTCGGGAAGGACGGCAAGGTCGGCTCACATTTCAATCCGGTGGATGGCGACGACGTACCGGTTCCGCACTGCGGCGTCGTGCTGGAGATGCCCGAGTGGCGCGAGCTCGCCGACCGGCTGAGAAGCCGGGGCGTGGCGTTCGTCGTGGAGCCGCACGTGCGCTTCAAAGGCGCGCCGGGCGAGCAGGCCACGATGTTCTTTCTCGACCCCACCGGCAATGCGCTCGAGTTCAAATCCTTCCGCAACATCGCCGACCAGCTCTTCGCGACGTGAGCGTCTGCCCGGCGAGCGCACTGCCGCCGGGCGTGGGCCGCTGCCGGCGGCGCACCGCTAGCGAAGCAGCGAGGTGTTCCAGCCGCCGCCCAGCGCTTCCATCAGCGCGATGCTCGCCGTGAACCGGTCGAGCTGCACCGTCAACGCCGTCTCCTCGGCGTCGAGCCGGGTGGTTTGAGCGGTGATGACGCTGCTGTACGGCTCCGTGCCCGCCTTGTACTGCTCGAGCGTCAGCGACTCGTCCTCTCTCGAGGCTTTGACGAGCTGATCCTCCAGCACGGCCTGCTTCTCGAGGACACGCAGCGTCACGAGCTGGTCCTCGACCTGCTCGAAGTCCGAGAGGACCGTCTGCCGGTAGTTCGCGACGCTCTCCCGGTAAGACGCCCGCGCCTGTGCGACCTGCGCCAACCGTGCCCCGCCGTTGAACACGGTCTCGGCGAGAGACGGTCCGAACGACCAGATCTGATTCGACGCCCGAATGAGCTTGCTCAGCGTGGTCCCCTCGTACTCGTCCGAGGCGGAGAGCGTGAGGCTTGGGAAGAACGCGGCGATGGCGACGCCGATCTGCGCATTGGCGGCAGCGACCTCGCGCTCGGCCTGGGCGATGTCCGGCCGCCGCTGCAGGAGATCCGAGGGTACCCCGGGGGGCACGGTCGGAATGACGCTCGCCAGCATCGCGGGCTTCAAGGAGAGCTCGCTCGGCTGTTTCCCGATGAGTACGGCGATGGCATGCTCGAGAGTCGAGCGCTCGATCTGCGCATTGACCTCCTGCGCCTCGGCGCTGAGCAGCTCCGTTTGGGCGCTCAAGATATCGGCCTTGTAGGCGACACCGTCCTTGTAGCGGGCCTGGGTGATGTTGAGGGCCTTCTGGTCCGCCGCGACGATGTCGGTCAGCAGGAATTGCAGCTGGTCCTGAGAGCGCAGCTCGAAGTAGTCGGTGGCGAGGTCGGCTTGAGCGGTCAATTCGGTCGTAGCCAGGGCGGCGGCGCTCGCCTGCGCCGAGGCCTTCTCGCTCTCGACCGTGCGGCGTGTCTCTCCCCAGATGTCGAGGCTCCAGTTCGCCGTGGCCGACACCGTGTTCAACGTCTGGGTCAACGGGCCGCCCAAGCTGCCGGATGAACCGGGGACGGTGGTGCCGAAGGTGGAAGACGAGCCGAGATTCTCCACGGAGCGCTCGCGGGATCCGCTCACGGAAATGCTGGGGAAGAAGCTCCCCTCGGCCTCTCGGACGAGCGCGCGAGCCTCATCCACCGCTTGCGCGGCCGCCTTGACGTTCTCGTTGGAGACGACGACCTGGCTCTCGAGCTGGTTGAGCACGTCGTCGTTGAACATCTGCCACCAGGGCCCCCGGGTGAGCGCGTCCGCGGGCTGGCTCGGCTTCCAGCCGTCGACCTCCTTGTAGCTCGCCGCGGTCGGCACGACCGGCCGCTTGTAGTTGGGGCCGACGGCGCACCCTGTCACGACCAGCGCCGTCAGGGCGAGAACGAGCCCTCGGGAGAGCGGAGTGCCGGATCCGACGCAGCCGCTCATACGCCCACCTGCGCGCTCGGCTCGCCGGAGGCAAGCCGTGGAGGTGCCCACTTCGCCCGATTCTTGTGCGAGGCGGGATGGACGCAGAGATAGACGACCGGCGTCGTGTAGAGCGTCAGCAGCTGGCTCACGATGAGTCCACCGACGATGGCGACGCCGAGGGGGCGGCGCATCGCAGTGCCTTCTCCATAGGCGAGAGCGAGCGGCAACGCGCCCGCGATGGCCGCGCAGGTGGTCATCATGATCGGGCGGAAACGCAGCTTGCAGGCGCGGGCGATGGCGGCGACCGGGTCGAGGCCGAGCTTGCGCTCCCCGTCGAGCCCGAAGTCCACCAGCATGATCGCATTTTTCATGACGATGCCGATCAGCATGATGATGCCGAGGAAAGAGACGAGGTCGAGCTCCTCGCCCGTCACGATCAGCGCGAGCAGCGCGCCGAGTCCGCCCGAGGGAATCGTCGAGAGGATGATGAGCGGATGCGCGAAGCTCTCATACAGCATGCCGAGCACGACGTAGATCGCGAGTATCGCCGCGAGGAGCATGAGCGGCAGCTGGTTCGAGTTTTGCTGGAAGAGGCGCGCCGTGCCGTAGGTGCTTCCCTGGACGGAGGTTGGAACGTGGATCCGGTTCATGGTTCTTTGGATTGCCGTGAGCGCTTCGCCGAGCGACTCGCCCGCCGGCAGATTGAAGGAGAAGGAGGTGGAGGCGGAGTTCCCGGTATGGTTGACGCTCACCGGCGTCGTACCGATGTCGAAATGGCTGAAGGCGGAGAATGGAATCACGGTCTCGGCGCTGATGCTGACCGCCGAGCCGGTAGAGGCGTTGCCCCGTCCGGCATTGGCGAGAGAATTGGCGGCCGCATTGCGCGCCAGGTCGCTCGCGACGGCCGTGCTCGATAGGCTCGTGGCGCCGGGCGTGTTGAACTTCGTCGTGCCGGCGACCGCCTGCGTGAGCTGGGTGCCGCTCACCGCACCCCCGGCCGTGCTGATGTAGAGATTCTTCAGCGTGTCCGGGTTCTGCCAGAACTGGGGTGCCACCTCCATCACGACGTGGTACTGCTGGGGACTGTAGGGATTGTAGATGGTCGAGACCTGTGCCTGGGCGAATGCGTCGTCGAGCGAGCTGTCGATCTGCGCTTCGCTCAGGCCCAGGCGATAGGCCGTGTTGCGGTCGACGATCAGGTTCGCCTCGAGGCCGCCAGGCTGCAGGTCCGTGTCCACGTCGGTGATTTCAGGCACGTCCTGCAGCGCGAGTTGGAGCTTCTCGGACCAAGTCCTGAGCTCGGTCAGATCGTCGCCGAGCAGCGTGTACTGGTACTCCGAGTTGGCGGACCGGCCGCCGCCCCCGCCACCGATGTCCTGCTGCGATTGCAGGAACGTGCGCACGCCGCTCACTTGAGCCAGCTCGGGCCGCAGGCGATCGATCACCTGGTCGGCCGAGGCGGTCCGCTCGCTCAGCGGTTTGAGCGTCACGTCGACATTCGCGCTGGTTCCATTGCCTCCGAAGAAATTGCCCCCGCCCACCGAACCGGTCACGCTCTCCACGGCGGGATCCGCCTGGATGATGCGCGCGACCTCCTGAAGCTTGCCCTTCACCAGCTGGAAGGAAGCGGACGGGTCGGCGCGCAGCCCCCCTTGCAGCTGGCCGGTATCCTCCTGCGGAAAGAAGCCCTTGGCCACGGCGACGTACAGATAGAAGTTGAGAGCGATCACCGTCAGGAGCACGGTGATCGTCAACCGGCGGTGATTGAGAACCCAGACGAGCGTCCTTTCGTATTCTGCGCGCAGCGCGGAGAAGCTGCGATCGAACAGGCGTGGCCGCGGCGGCGTCCCGGAGGCGGGTTGCGGGTGTCGGCGGTCCCGTCCAAGCAGGCGCGAGCACATCATCGGCGTGGTCGTGAGCGAGAGGGCGAGCGAGATGAGGATCGCGACCGCGAGGCTGATCGTGAACTCGCCGAACAGGCGGCCGACGATACCGCCGATCAGCTGGAAGGGAATGAACACGGAGACCAGCGAGAGACTCATCGCGAGCACGGTGAAGCCCACCTCGCGGGCGCCGAACAGCGCGGCCCGCATGCGCGGCATGCCTGCCTCGATGTGCCGCGTCGTGTTCTCCATCACGACGATGGCATCGTCCACCACGAACCCGGTCGCGACCGTGAGCGCCATCAGGGAGAAATTGTCGAGCGTGAAGCCGAACAGGTACATCGCGCCGAAGGTTCCGATGAGCGACACCGGAACCACGACCGCCGGCACATACGCGGCGCGGTGGCTGCCGAGGAAGACGTAGACGACCAGCACGACCATCACGACGGAGAGCAGCAGCGTTTCCTCGACCCGGCGCAGGGACTGACGAATTGTGACCGAGCGGTCGGAGGTCACCTTCAGGTCGATCGGGCCGTTGGTCGCGATGGCCGCCTTGAGCTGCGGCAGTTCCGCCTTGACGGCGTCGACCACGTCGATGACGTTCGCGCCCGGCTGCCTCAATACCTGGACGGTGACCGCCGGCTTGCCGTTGTAGATGCCGTACGTTCGGATGTTCGCCGTGGCGCCGTCCTGCATGTCGGTGACCGTCGCGACATCGCCCAGCCTGACGTAGGCGCCGTTGCGGCTCGCGATGATGAGGTTTCGATATGCGGTCGCATCGCGCGCGTTGTCGTTTGTGTAGATCTGGTAACGGGTCGGCCCGACATCGATGCCGCCCTTCGGCGAATTGGCGTTCGCGTTGGAGATGGCCGCGACGACATCCTGGAGGGCGATGCCGTACTGAGAGAGGGCAAGGGGATTGAGCTCTACCCGCACCGCCGGCAACGCGCTGCCGTTGACGTTGACGCCGCCGACACCCTTGATCTGCGCGAGACGCTGGGAGACCACGGCATCCGCGGCGTCGTAGATCTGGCCTTGCGTGAGCAAATCGGAGGTCATTGCGATGGTCATGACCGGGAAGTTCGATGTGTTGATCTGGCGGTAGCTCGGGTTCTGCGTGAGGCCGGTCGGCAGGTCGGCGTGCGCCGCCTCGATCGCCGCCTCCACGTCGCGCGCGGCGCCGTTGATGTCCCGGTCCAGCCCGAACGTCAGCTGAATGTTCGTCGACCCCACGGTGCTGGTGGAGGTGATGTCGTTCACGTCGGCGATGGCGCCGAGATGGCGCTCCAGCGGGGTTGCGATACTGCTCGCCATGACCTCCGGACTCGCCCCGGGGAAGGAATCCGAGACGAAGATGGCCGGAACGTCGATGGGCGGCAGCGAAGCGACCGGCAGCAGGGTAAACGCGGCGGCGCCGGCAGCGGCGATGCCGAGCGTCAGCAGGATCGTCGCGACAGGCCGCGCGATGAACGGAGCGGAGATGTTCACGTGGGATCGTCCGCCAGGACGCCAACGTCCGGCTCGGCCTCGCGGCGCTGCGCGATACGCTTCGCGATGCGGTCGAAGGCGAGATAGATGACCGGCGTGGTGAACAGCGTGAGAACCTGGCTCACCAGCAAGCCGCCCACGATGCTGACGCCGAGCGGACGCCGCAGCTCCGAGCCGGTGCCGGCGCCGAACATGAGCGGCAGGGCGCCGAAGATGGCGACGACCGTCGTCATGATGATCGGACGGAACCGGAGCAGGCACGCCTGGTAGATGGCCTCGGTCGGCGCGAGGCCCTGCGTGCGCTCCGCATCGATCGCGAAGTCGATCATCAGGATCGCGTTCTTCTTCACGATCCCGATGAGCAGGATGATGCCGATCAGCGCGATGATGGTGAGATCATCGCCGGCCATCATGAGCGCGAGCAGCGCCCCGATGCCGGCGGAAGGCAGCGTCGAGAGGATCGTCACCGGGTGGATGAAGCTCTCATACAGCACTCCGAGGACGATGTACACGACTCCGACCGCCGCGAGCAGCAGCAGCAGCTCGTTCGTCAGGTTCTTGCGGAACGCGAGTGCCGCTCCCTGGAACGTCGTGCGGATGCTCTCCGGTATGCCGAGGCTCTGCTCGGTATTCTCGATCGCGTTCACCGCGGCGCCGAGCGAGACTCCCGGGGCGATGTTGAACGAGATCGTCGCGGCGGGAAACTGCGCGAGATGATTGATGACGAGAGGCCGCTGCTCGATGTCTACCTTGACGATCGCCGAGAGCGGCACCTGTCCTCCGCCTGCAGACGGGACGTAGAGCGCCGAGGTGAGCGAATCGATCGAACGGAACGACTCGGGGTTCGCCTGCAGGATGACGCGGTACTGGTTCGACTGCGTGAAGATCGTCGAGATGATGCGCTGCCCGAACGCGTCGTACAGCGCGTTATCGACCGTGCCGACGCTGATTCCGAGCCGCGCGGCGCTGTCGCGGTCGATCGTGAGGTAGGCCGCGAGGCCGCTGTCCTCTTGATTGCTCGCCACGTCGGCGAGCTGCGGCAGCTGGCGAAGGGCCGCAACCAGTTTCGGCGTCCAGGTCGTGAGCGCCGTGCTGTCCGCGCTCTCGAGAATGAACTGGTATTCGGCGCGGCTCACGGTGTTGTCGAGCGTGAGGTCCTGGGCCGGCTGCATGTAGAGCGTGATGCCGGGGATGCTGGCCGTCTCCGCCTTCAGGCGCTGGATCACCTCGGCGGCCGTCGCGGCACGCTCGTCGCGCGGCTTGAGGTTGATGAGGAACCGGCCGCTGTTCAGCGTCACGTTGTTGCCATCGACGCCGATGAAGGATGACAGGCTCGCGACGTCCGGATCCTGCAGGATGGCGGCGGCGAGCGCCTGCTGCCGGTCCGCCATGGCGTTGTAGGAGATCGATTCCGACGCCTCGGAGACGCCCTGAATGAGGCCGGTGTCCTGCTCGGGAAAGAATCCCTTCGGAATGAGCACGTACAGCCACACCGTGACGACGAGAGTGCCGAGCGCAACCCACAGCGTCAGCGCCTGATGATCGAGCACCCACGTGAGGCGCCTGCCGTACCAGCGCAGCACGGCATTGAACCAGTCCCAGCGCGGCTCGTGGCCTTTGTCCGGTCCGCCCTCTCCCGCCCGCGGATGCGCATGGAGCAGCTTGGCGCACATCATGGGCACGAGGGTGAGCGAGACGACCGCCGAGATGAGGATGGTGACGGCGAGCGTGATGGCGAACTCGCGGAACAGCCGGCCGACCACATCCTGCATGAAGAGCAGCGGAATGAGCACGGCGATGAGGGAGACCGTGAGGGAGATGATGGTGAAGCCGATCTGCCCGGCTCCCTTCAGCGCGGCCTCGAGAGGCCGCTCTCCCGCCTCGATGTAGCGCGAGATGTTCTCGATCATCACGATGGCGTCGTCCACCACGAAGCCGGTTGCGATGGTGAGCGCCATCAGCGAGAGATTGTTGAGGCTGAAGCCGGCGAGGTACATCACGGCGAACGTGCCGACGATCGACAGCGGCACCGAGAGGCTAGGGATGATCGTCGCCGGCACGTTCCGCAGGAACAGGAAGATGACGAGCACGACCAGCGCGACGGCGAGGGTGAGCTCGAACTGCACGTCCTTGATCGAGGCCCTGATCGTGACGGTACGGTCGGTGAGAGGCGTGACATCGACGCCCGCGGGCAAGGACGCCTCGAGCGAGGGCAGGAGCTGCTGGATCCGCTTGACCACGTCCACGACGTTGGCGCCGGGCTGGCGTTGGACGTTGAGGATCAGGGCCGGCGTCGTGTTCATCCAGCCGCCGAGCTCGGTGTTCTCGGCGCTCGAGGCGAGGGTCGCCACGTCGCGCAGGCGGACAGGCGCGCCGTTGCGGTACGCGATGATGATGTCGCCGTACTCCGCGGTGGACTCGAGCTGGTCGTTGGTGTTGATGGTGTACGTGCGCGCGGGCCCATCGAGCGTGCCCGTCGGGCCGTTCTGATTCGCGACGCTGACCGTCGTGCGCAGGTCGTCGAGGTTCAAGCCGTACGCCGCCAGCGCGAGCGGATTGACGATCACTCTCACCGCCGGCCGCTCGCCGCCGCTGATGCTGACTACTCCGACACCCTTGAGCTGGGAGATCTTCTGCGCGATGCGCGTGTCGGCGAGGTCCTCGACCTGCGTGAGCGGCATCACCTTCGAGGTGATGCCGAGGGTCAGCACGGGCACATCTGCGGGGTTGACCTTGGCGTAGATCGGCGGAGCGGGCAGGTCCTGAGGGAGCAGCACCTGTGCCGCGCTGATGGCCGCCTGCACTTCCTGCTCGGCCACATCGAGCGCGAGCGACAGGTCGAACTGAAGAGTGATGACGGAGGCGCCGGCCGAGCTCGTCGAGGACATCTGATCGAGCCCCGGCATCTGGCCGAGCTGCTTCTCGAGAGGCGCCGTGATCGCGGAGGTCATCACCTCGGGGCTCGCGCCGGGGTAGAAGGTCTGCACCTCGATCGTCGGATAGTCCACCTCCGGAAGCGCCGAGAGCGGCAGCTGCAGGTAGGCGATGATGCCGACCGTGAGGATCGCGACCATGAGCAGGGTCGTCGCGACCGGACGCAGAATGAAGAGACGTGAAGGATTCACGGCGTAGCCTGCGGCCTGCTCACGAGGACTGGCTGCCCGACTCGGCCGGCGCGTGCGTGCGATTGGGTTGCCCGCCGGGCGCATAGCCGGGCCGCTTGCCCCGCATGAAGCCCGGCCGCCTTCCCTGGAACGCGGCCGGCCGCCTGGCCGGCGTCTCGCTCGACTGCTCGCCAGGGACTTCCACCCGCGCGCCGTCCCGCAGCCGGTCGGCTCCCTCCGTGACGACGATGTCGCTCGCGTTGAGGCCGGATTTCACCGCAACGTTGTCGCCGTCGACCTGCCCGAGCGTAATCGGGCGCACGGAGACGGTATCGTTCGGGTTGACCACGTAGACGAACGTGGACAGCACGCCGTTCGGCGCTCCGTGTCGGACCGCGGCACCGGGGATGACGAGTTGCTGATGCAGGACATCCTCGACCAGCTGAACGTTGACGAACTGATTCGGGAACAGCGTGTTCGCTTGGTTATCGAACTGCGCGCGCAGCTTGACGGTGCCCGTCGTGGGGTCGATCTCGTTGTCGAGCGTCAGGAGCTTGCCCGTGGCGAGCAGCTTGCTGTCGCTGCGATCGTAGGCCGTGACTTCCAGCGTTGCGCCCGACTGAAGCCGCTGCTCGATGCCCGGAACGTAGTCCTCGGCGATCGGGAAGATGACGGTGATCGGATGCAGCTGCGTGACGACGACGATGCCGTTGGCGTCGCCCGGGGTCACGTAGTTGCCGGCGTCGACCTGTCTCAAGCCCACGCGGCCCTCGATGGGGGAGACGATATGGCAGTAAGCGAGATTGACCTCCGCGGCCTCCACGGCCGCTTTGTCGGACTCGACCGTCCCTTCGTACTGGGAGACCAGGTACTTCTGCGTATCGAGCTGCTGTCCGGATACGGCGTCCTGTTTGATGAGATCCGCATAGCGCTTCAGGTCGAGCTGGTCATCCGCAAGCTGTGCCTCGTCGCGGGCGAGATTCCCCTTGGCCTGGTCGAGGGCGGCCTGGTAGGGCCGGGGATCGATCTGCGCGAGGAAATCGCCCTTGCGCACGAGCTGGCCTTCGGTGAATCCGATCTTCTGCAGGTACCCGCTGATCTGAGTTTTCACCGTCACCGTCGCGAGCGGCGTGACCGTGCCGAGCGCGGGAATCCGGATGGTGATGTCGCCCAGCGTGGCGCGGGCGACCGCGACGGAGACGGGGCTGTTGTCAGTCTCTGCGAAGCGCGCAAAGCGCGGGCCACCTCGACCGGGCGGGCCGAAGCCGGATCGCTGCGGCCGGTGATGCAGGCCTCTCACCACCAGGAAGGCGATCACGAGCACGACGACCGCGCCGATGATCAGCGCCCACTTGCGCCGTCCGGTGCGGGTCGGCGGCGGCGGCGTCTCGCGCAACGAGGAGGGGGCTTCGCGTTCCTGCTCAGTCAATGCGTCCACGGGTTCACCTATAACTCCAGCTTGTAGCCAACGCCGTACACGGACTCGACGAATTCCCGGTCCGGGCTCGCCCGCTGCAGCTTGCGTCGGAGATTCTTCACATGACTGTCGACCGTGCGATCGGTCACCACGCGGTGATCGGCGTACAGGTTGTCGAGCAGCTGCGCACGAGAGAACACGCGCCCCGGTGCGGCGGCGAGCGTTCTCAACAGTCGGAATTCAACGGGCGTCAGATCGAGGGGCTTGCCGTCGAATGCCGCCACGTAATGATGCTCGTCGATCGTCAATCCGAGCGCGCTCGCCGGCACGGAGCCGCGGCTGGCGCGCCGGAACACCGCCTTGACGCGCGCGACCACCTCGCGCGGGCTGAACGGCTTGCAGATGTAGTCGTCGGCTCCGAGCTCGAGCCCGAGCAGCCGATCGATCTCCTCCACGCGGGCGGTGACCATCACGAGAGGAACATCCGTGAACGTTCTGAGCTCGCGGCAGACATCCAGTCCATCGCGGCCCGGCAGCATCAAATCGAGGACGATCAGGTCGGGCGGGTTCGCCTTCACCGCCGGCACCACTTCGCGGCCGTCCGCGATCCAGCTGGCCTCGTAGCCGGAGGCCCTGAAGTAATCGCCGAGGAGGGCGGCGAGCTTCGGCTCGTCTTCGACGATGAGGATCTTGGCCGCGCTCTCACCGCTCATGGCTCACCTCGCCACCGGCAGCGTGACGGAGACCCACAGTCCCCCGAGCGGGGAGCTTTGCGCGCTGATCGTGCCTCGGTGCGCCTCGACGATGCTCTTGCAGATCGCGAGCCCGAGACCGACGCCGCCGCTCTCCCGGTTGCGTGAGCCGTCGACGCGGTAGAAGCGGTCGAACAGCCGCGGCACGAGCTCCGCCGGAACGCCGGGCTCGGAGTCTTGCAGGTCGATCACGACCCGCTCGCGCTCCCCGCGGCAGCACACCCGGAACCGACCGCCCGCATCGGTGTAGCGGATGGAATTCTCGACGAGATTGGAGAACAGCTGCTGAATGCGGGTCTCATCGCCGCTCACGATGAGCTCATGCTGGGGGACGTCCGACTCGAGCGTAATGCGGCGCTCGCTCAGCCGGTCCTGAAAGCCCCTGAGCCTCAGCCGCAGGAGCTCCGCCACATCCACATCCGCCATGCGATACGTGAGGGCGCCGATATCCGCGAGCGACAGCTCATAGAGATCGTTCACCAGCTTGCCGAGGGTCGCCACCTCTCCCTGCAGGGATTTGAGGATCTCCGGCGTGAGGCTGCGTACACCGTCCTCGATGGCTTCGAGCTCTCCCCGCAGGACGGCAAGCGGCGTGCGCAGCTCGTGCGAGATGTCCGCCATGAACGCGCGGCGCATTTGCTCGTTCTTCTCGAGCGCGAGCGCGAGCCGGTTGAAGTCGTCCGACAAACGGCCGATCTCATCGGGAGCAGACACCGGGAGCCGTGTCGCGTAGTCGCCCGCGGCGAGGCGATGGGTGGCGGCGGTGATGTGCTTGACCGGCCCGAGCAGGCGGTGCGTGAGCAGAACCGCGACGAGCGCGGCGAACAGCACGGCGCCCGCGCCGATGATCCACGTGGAGACGAGCTGCCGGTCCTGAAGGTGCGCCCCGGCTCCGGGCGTCACCCGCTGGAAGGGCAGAACGGCGAGCCAGCCGACCGTCGTGCCGCGCACGATGATGGGCCGCATGGGCGCATCCGCGCCGATCACATCGGAGTTGCCGGTCACGAGCCGCCGCTGGGCGTCGAGCAGTGCCACCCGCAGGCTGACGCCTGTGAGGTCGGACTCCGAGATCCGGTCCCGCGACACCGAGGTCGGATCGACTCCGTGAAGCTCCGCGGATCTCCCGAGCAACAAGCTGAACCACGCGCGCGGATTGTGGCGCAGGAAGTCCCAGCTGCCGTGCTGCTCGTAGGCGTTGGCGAGCGAGGGCACCAGGCTCTCGATGCGCTCGACGCCCTGCTCGTTGAGGTATCCGAGAAAGCCGCGGACGAAGCTGACACGCGCGGCAATGCTCGTCGCGAGCACGGCGAGCATGCTCGTTGCGAGCAGAGCGAAAAACAGCTTTGACGTGATACCGAGTTTCATCGCTTGAGGGTGGATGTGTATTGCCGCCGCCGCGCCCGGGGATGCGGCTGGCCGGCACAGTGCGATCCGCTACATCAAATCCCTGCGCGGCTTGGCAATCAAGCTCATGCGCGCGAATCCACATATTCTCCAAGTTCCCTCCACATTCTGCACCCAATTGTTACCGCCGGTGAGTCGCGGTTTTCGCCGTTGTTACGGATCGCGGTTTACGCTGTCGTGACGGACCGCCGCCTGCGCCGGGGAGGAGATTTTCGGCTCAGCTCGCGCTTTCTGCGCTGTAGCGCGCCAGCAGGCCGGTGCGGATCGCGTATCGGTATACGCGTACGAAGAAGCCGCCGCAGAGCAGGATCTCGAGGACGGCCAGCGCGATGCCCCCGAGAAGAGGGCCTGTCGCGAAGGTCCGTCCCGCGACGATGGCGCGCATGTCCTCGAAGACATAAGACGGCGGCAGGACGCGCGCGACGGCCTGCATCCATGACGGCAGCGTGGAGAGTGGATAAAACACCCCGACGAAGGGAGAGAGCAGGGCGGGGAGTGGCCAGACCATCCACTCCGAAGCCGGCCCGAGCCGCAGCACCACGGCGCTTGCGAAAATGCCGAGGGCGATGCCGAACAGGAAAAGTACGAGCAGGAAGGGAACGAGCGCGAGTCCGAGAGAGAAGAAGGAGAGCCCGAACACCGCAATGGCGAGCACCAGCATCACGGCGAGGCCGAGCAGGCTCATCAGGATGCTGGTTGCGACGAGGGCCGCGACGTATTCCGAGATCGCGAGCGGAGCTGCGAAGAAGTTGAGAAAGTTGTGTGTCCACACATCCTCGAGGAACGCGGTGGTGACGCCCTGCATGATGCGCGTGAAGAAATCCCACATGAGCACTGCGCCGAGCAGACTCGTGACAACGTTGAAGCGCGAGCCGACGACGGCGCTCAGATAGCGGGTGATGAAGCCCCAGAGCACGATGTCGATGGCGACCCACGCGAACAGCGGCAGCACGCGGACGGGACTGCCGCGCATCAGGTAGAACTGGCGCAGCATCACTCCGGCGATCGCCCGCAGCTTCATCGGGAGTCCCGCTCATCGGGTGGCTCGCGCGCCCCGAGCGGCTCGCCGGAATCGAGCGACTCGCGGGAATCAGGCGAGTCGCGCACCTCGAGGGGCTCGCGGGCGAAGCGGATGAAAAGCTCCTCCAGGGACCGTGCGCCGTGCTCGTGCGGCAGCGCCCTCGGGTCGCCCTCGAGCAGGATGCGGCCACGCGAGAGGAACAGCACTCGGTCGCAGACTTCCTCCACCTCGTACATGTTGTGAGAAGTCCAGAGCACTCCACACGATCCCTCGCGCGCGAGCCGCTTGACCCGGGCGCGCGCGGCCTGCGCGGCGGAGGGATCGAGCGAGGCGGTCGGCTCATCGAGCAGGAGCAGCTCGGGACGGTTGAGCATCGCTTTGGCGAGCGCGACGCGCGTCTGCTCTCCGGAGGAGAGCACGCCGCATTTCTTGTCGCGCAAGCGCTCGAGACCGAACTCGGCGAGCAGCGAGTCGATTCTCGCGGCGAGGCCGCGCACGCCGTAGATCAGCCCGAATACGCGCAGGTTCTGCGCCACGGTGAGATTGCCGGGCAGGGCCGCATACACCGCGGCGAAGTTCGCGCGGGCGAGCGCTCGCGCACGTTGCCGCGCGAGATCGAAGCCTGCGACGTGGACGGTGCCCGATGAGGGAGCGAGCACGCCGAGGATCATGTTGATGGTCGTCGTCTTGCCGGCACCGTTCGGACCGAGAAGCCCCACGATCTCGCGCCTGCGGACGATGAACGAGACCCGATCCACGGCAAGGAGGCTCGCGTAGCGCTTGGAGAGCCCGGTCACCCGCAGCACGTCGTCCGGCGGACGCCCTTCTGCTTCTCGAAGCTGCGCACTCATGAGCTGATATCATCATTATAGCGTGCGGCGGGACGGCTCCCGGCCGGGACTCGGCCGAGCGGGCGCTCTCGCGTCCGGCTGGAGGCGGAGCGGCATCCTATGGCGAAAACTTGCGATGTTGTAGCGATCGGCTCGGGACACAACGGCCTCGTAGCGGCCGCCTATCTCGCCGTCGCCGGCAAGAGCGTGCTCGTCCTCGAGCGCAATGCCTGGTTCGGCGGGGGAGTCGTCACGCGCGAGCTGACCGTCCCCGGCTTTCGTCACGACCAGCACTCGATGGCGCACATCTTCATCCAGGGCAACCCGCTCCTGAGGAGCGACGAGCTGCGCCTCAAGTCCCGGTACGGCCTGCGCTACATCGTCCCGGACATGCCGATGATGTCGATCTTCGAGGATGGCACGACGCTCGCGCTGTATCGCGACCGGGAGCGCACGCGGAGCGAGATCGCGAAGTTCTCGCGGCGTGATGCGGACGCTTACGACCGGCTTGCGTCCCAGGCCGCTCAATGGCTGCCCATGATCGCCTCGAGTCTTTACGCGGCGCCGGCCCCGATGGGTGCCACCACGGCGCTGATGGACCAGAGCCCGGAGGGCCGGCTCCTGTGGCGCACGACGCAAATGAGTACGCACGACCTGCTCTCGAGCCTCTTCGAGAGCGACCGCGTGCGCATGCACTTCGCGCGTGTCGCGGGCGAGAACCTGGTCTCACCGGATGAGAAGGCGACCGCGCTCGGCGTGTACGTCTTCGTCGGCTTCCTGGAGGCATACGGCTTTGGAGTGGCCGTGGGCGGCAGCGGCGCGCTGACGGAGGCGCTGGTGGCCTGCATCCGCGACCATGGCGGAGAGGTGCTGAGCGGAGTCGACGTGGC
>JASHTA010000316.1 GCA_030040795.1 Gammaproteobacteria bacterium
CTCGTTCGCCCCTTGGAAAGCTCAGACCGGAGCAGACCACTGCTCAGTGGTGTATTACGACGCCTGACGGCGCTCCGCCCGCCCCGAGCCGGAGACGAAGGCCACGAACGCCAATGGCGTGAGCGCTCCAAACGCGATCCACGCGGCAGCAGCCGCGTGTAGCGACGCGAGAATTGCGCACGGAAGCAGCCATAGAAGGTTAACGAGCATTACTGCCACTGTAACCCTCTGGTGACTATTCCACAGTCGGGCCAGCCACTGATAGGCATGAGTGCGATGTGGCTCGTCTATTCGTTCGCCCCTTGCCATGCGCCGTACGACCGCAAGGGTCGCATCGACAACAAATACACCCGCGAGAATCAACCAGATCCACGGGGCAGCGGGATCGGTGCGCATCTCGGCGAGCGAAAACACTCCAATGAAATAACCCATATAGCCGCTGCCCACGTCACCCATGAATATCTTGGCTGGTGGCCAGTTCCAGACGAGGAATCCGATGCAAGCGGAGCCAAAGACGATTCCCAGTAACGAGACGCCGATGTCGGTTCCCGATACCAGTCCGAGCACCGATCCACTGCACGCGACGAATACGGCCTCCGAGGCGGCTATACCATCGATTCCATCCATGAAGTTGAACAGGTTGAGCATCCATACGATACAAATCGCCGCGATGGCATTACCGAGCCAGCCGAGCTCGAGCACCTGACTGCCAAACCGCAGCGGCGGAATTCCGCGCAGGACCACGACCGCCCAGGTCGCCGCTGCGAAATGAACGAGTAGACGCAGCGTCGGCGACACGTGGTACCTATCGTCGAGATAACCGATCAACGCGACTACCGTGCCTCCGCCGATTACGGCCAGACACAGCCGGGGCCCGACCATATGCAGTGCCGCGAGGAACGCCAAAGCAAGAGTGACCGTCACGACGACGGCAACGCCACCCCCACGTGGAGTTGCCGAAGTGTGGGAGCTACGCTCGTTGGGGACGTCGAGTACACTGTGAGAGAGAGCATACCGACGGACGACTCCAGTCAGGCACGCCGAAGCCACGGCCGCCGCTCCCGCCGTGGTAACGATCAATTCAGGATGCATGATGGGACGGCTGAGAGAGAAACCAGGAAACAGTGCGCGCAATGGCATCGTCTACTGTGACGGGTGGGGACCACCGCAGTAGCTGGCGCGTCGGCTGCGAATCGACGACCAACGAGCCGCACAGCCGTCCGATCTCGTCTCGCTTCCCAAAAAGGCGCGCGCATTGCTTCAACGCGCTCACCGGCATGGGGATCAGCTGCGCTCGTCGGTCCATTGCTCGTCCAATCCGGCGAATGAGCTCCGGCGTCGAGAGATCCTCGCCATCGGATACCATCCATGTACGGGAAGATAAGGCGGATACATTGAGCAGGTCCACCAGAAGATCGCAGAGATTACAGATGCTGACGAGACTGCGTGCGTTCCGTACCGAGCCCAACGGAATCGGCAATCCCATGCGGACCCAGCGCATGAGCCGCAAGAAATTCGCTTGTACGCCGGGTCCGTAGATCAGCGGCGATCGGACGATCGCCACGATCATCGAGCTCCTGTCTGCCACTTCCCGCAGATACCTCTCACCGTTCCACTTCGATATCGCATACGCTCCGACCGGATGCGGGGTGTCCTCCGCAGAATATGCTCGGTCTATCGTCTCCTCACCATTGACCTTCACCGTGCTGAGATAGACGAACCGGCGCACTCCTGCCGCCGCTGCTGCCAATGCCAAATTCCTGGTTCCGACCGCGTTCGTTTCTTCGTATAAGTGCGCGTGCGCCGGAGAGTCATGGAGGACATGGACCCGTGCCGCAACGTGTATGACGGCATCGATTGCGGGGAGCGCCGCACGCCAATCCGTTGCGGACCCGATGTCACCGACGACGATCTTCTCCGAAACGCCGCTCATCACAGAGCCTTCCTTGCGAAGCGCAGCACGAACGCCATGTCCGGAGCGCAGCAGCCTCTCGGAAAGTGCGCGTCCGACGAATCCGGTTGCGCCGGTCAAGAGCACTTTCATACGGATTGGTTTCGCTCGTGCAGATCCACCTGACGCTCATTCAGCGCAACATTCGGCCGTATAGTTCGAGCGTCTGGCGGACAACGCTCTCCAGACCAAACTCCGTCTCAGCCCTCAGCCGGCCGGCTTTCCCCATGGTAGCGCGCAAGTCACGATCGGCGAGTAGACGCTCGAGAGCCCGCGCCAGACTCGCCACGGCGCGTGGCTTCACCAGCAAGCCATTGAGACCGTCGATCACGACTTCCCGGCAGCCCGGCACATCCGTTGTGACGATCGGCCGGCCAGTTGCGCAAGCCTCGATCAGCGCCTTGGGCAGTCCTTCGCGATACGAAGGCAGACATACGACGTGCGCGGTTCTGAACAGCTCCGGCATGTCCGACACATGGCCAACCCACCTCACGCCCGTCTCTTTCTGAAGCCGATCCAGCTCCTCGAGGCTGAGACTGCCCGGGTTGGCATCATCGCTCCTTCCCGCAAGAATGAAGTCAGCGTCCCAGCCTGCCCGTCGCAGCGACTCCGCGGCCTCGGCAAATTCGACGACTCCTTTTTCTCTCAGCATCCGTGCGGGCAATACGACCTTCAGTTTGCCCGCCGTCTCAGTGCTATACGAGAACTCCTTCAGATCTGCACCGGACCCACGGATCATCACGGCTTGACCGCGCTCGATGATCCCCTCACTGATGAAGGCCTCCATGTCGTCCCCGTTCTGGAAAATCACCGTCGTCGAGCGCCCTCGCAAGGCGAAACGATAGGCGACAGAGACCAAGTGCGCCACGAGCCGTCGCGAACGCTCTCCAGAAAAGGAGTACCCCAGCCCCGAGATGGCGTTGACGATGCTCGGAACGCGCAGTATACGAGCCGCAACGCTGCCATAGACTACCGGCTTGACCGTGACGTTGTGCAGGATGTCCGGCCTCACCCTGCGGATCACCTCGGAAACGTCACGCAGATACCTCAAGTCCCGAGGCGGGCTGAGGCCACCCCGGCTGATCCGAACGCGATGAAACGTGATCCCGTGGTCCGTGATCGCCGATACCTCCTCCTCCGACTCGATATCGGCCGCGACATGAACGTCAAATCCCGCGTTGAGAGCTGCGCGTGCGACGGGCAGCCGGTGAGACGTGAAGAACCACGCGACGTTGACATTGAATAGCAACGTTGCACGAGCGCTTGACATCCGACTGACGTACGCTGTCTCGACCCCCGCCACGACCGTACCCAGATTACACGACGCTGGATATGGCGGCCGACGCGTCAAGCCCGGTAGCCCAGGGCACACCAGAATGGCGGATCATCGTTGAATTGAATATGGTCCAATCCCGCGGAGCGCATGAGCACCTCGACCTCTGAGCGTGTAAAGCGTCTCTCCAGCCGCGTCCCAAAACGGTCCAGCGCGTCCGTTCTCATGACGTAGAAGGGCTTATCCGCATAGAACTGCAATGGGAATGTACGCGTGTCGATTCCAAGCTTCCGCGCACAATGTGCCGTCCGTGCAGCGGGCCAATAAAACGCAGCGGCGATCGTCTGGCACGTCCAGTACCGCAGTGCGTACGGGAATCGACTGATCACGAGACGCGCGGTATTCGTAACGGCCCATAGAGCCCTATACCATGCCGGACGATTGTCAAATCGATAATATAGATACAAGAGAAAAGGCGCGCCCGCTTTCAGCTTGGCAACACAGCAAGCGAGGCCTTTCTGAGTATCCGGGATATGGTGCAGTACACCGAGCGAATACCCAAAGTCGAGTGAACTGTCCGGGATCGGGATATTCGCCACGCTGGCCGGCACGAACTCGCAGTTTGCGAAGTCTTGCAGATTGCGGCGGGCCACATCTAGCGCCTGATCGCTCGCGTCGATGCAA
>JASHTA010000317.1 GCA_030040795.1 Gammaproteobacteria bacterium
TCCCCGGTCATGATGTAGATCACCCCGTCGTAGACGACGGGCTGAGCCTGGTTGCCGTCGCGCGGGTTGAGTCCCGAGCCCTCGAGGGAGGCGCGCCAGACGGCCTTCAGGCGCGAGACGTTCGCGCGATTGATCAGATCGAGCGGCGAGTAGCGCTGGTTCGAGAGGCTGCCGCCGTTGGTGTACCAGCCGTCGCGCGGGGGCGCGGCGAGCTGCCGCGCCGTGAAGGCCGGGATGGGCTCGGCGAGCGCTTCCTCGGCGCTTGCCTGGGGGACGGCGCCCAGGGCGGCCAGCGAGCCGAGCGCGGTCACCGCGGCAAGCGTAGCCGCAGCGGTGAGCGCGGCCCCCTTGCTGCGGGCGGCAGGGAGATCGGAGCGCTCTGGGTTCAGTCTCGATTGCATGACCGCTTCGTGGTTCGGCTGGCCGATTCGCGCGGTTGACATTGCAACGCCACTCGCAAGTTGCTCAAAAGGGACAGAACTCATATCCTTGCTGCAATCACCGGTTGGGCGCAAACTGTAGCAAAGGTACCAGCCGCCTGATGCGGGGGAATGCGGAACGCAAGATACAACAATCGCAAGCGCTGAGATTCGCAGATCGAATGCGCGCAGGTTTCGGGCCGTCGCTCGCTGCTTACGAGCAGGTCGCGCGCAGTTACACATCGTTAGGGGATACGACTCCATTTGGTGGGGGGAGCCAATGAGCCACGAATCAATGCGGACATGGCCCGCTATAGCCGTCACGTATCGTCGATCAAAGAGCGGAATAGCGATCGCGCTTGCCTGCGCGACCTTTGCCTGCGGCGAGGTATTTGCGCAGCAAGTAGCGCAAACGCAACAGACGCCGCAGGCGCAGCAGGCCTCGCAGCCCGGGGGCGCCGGAGCGCCACAGCTGGTGGCACAGGCCTCGATCAACCCGCCCGCGCCCGCGGCGGATCAGTCGTCCGCGCCGCAGACCGATACTGGCCAGCTTCAGGAAGTCGTGGTGACGGCGGCGTTCCGCGCGCAGAACCTGCAGTCCACGCCGCTCTCGATCACCGCAATCACGGCGACCGATCTTCAGCAGCAGAACCTCACGAACGTCAACGACATCGGCAACGAAATCCCGAATGCCTACTTTCGCACGCCGGTGAGCAACTTCGGTCCCACCGAGACCATCGGCTTGCGCGGGTTCACGCAAACCGACTTCGACTTCTCGTTCCAGCCGACCGTGGGCCTCTACGTCGATGATGTCTATCAAGGCACGCTCACGGGCTCCTCGCTGGATCTGGCGGACCTGAATCGCGTCGAGGTGGAGAATGGCCCGCAGGGGACCCTGTTCGGCATGAACTCGATCGGCGGCGCGATCCGTCTCATCACGAACAAGCCCCAGGACAACAACTCGGGTTCCGTCGAAGTCAGCTACGGCGAGAAGGATCGAGTCTGGCTCGTCGGCATCGGCAATGCGATCCTCGTTCCCGACCAGCTCTTCGTCCGAGTCGTCGCGACGTCGCGCACCGAAAACTCCGTCGGGCATATTCTCGACTTCACCTGCGAGATGAAGGCTCAAGGCCAGCCGGCGTCGGTGTACGGAACGCTGCCGCAGTCGGTGAACACGCTTCAGGGCACGGGCTGCGCGATTGCCGGCCTCGGCGGCTATCAGCACCAAGGTGTGCGCACGGAGCTGCGCTATCTGCCGACGGATAAGCTCGAACTGAACGCGAACGCCTACTACTACCGGGAGAATGACGAGCAGCCGCTGCAGGCGCTGCTCACGCCGTACCCGGGCGGACTCAGCGACCTGGGCGATCAGTGCTACAGCGCCGGTTGCAGCCTCGGCCCCGGTTTCAACTTGAAAGGCGTCATATACCAGATGTTCGGCATGAATTACACGGGCAACACGCATTTCGTCTCGCCGAGCCCGTGGGACAACTACGGGACCGACGGAAACGTTGTCACGGGCCAGCAGAACAACCTGCAGAACACGATCGATGAATACGGCACCTCGGCTACCCTCGACTACAAGATCTCGGACAACCTGTCTCTCAAGTACATCTGGTCGTATCGCACGTTTACGGCGAACTGGAGCGCGGCCAGTGATCTCACGCCATTCGCGCTCGAGGGGGTCACCTATTTGCAGGGTCACCGGCAATTCACGAACGAGATCAGGCTCACGGGAAACATCTTCGATCATCGTCTCGAGTACACGATCGGCGGCTTTGACTACGATGCGCGGGCACTCGAGAACAGCGCAAGCGCGTTCGCAGCCGATTCATATATAGGCGAGCTTCCGAACTTCGAGAACATCCAGGGGTTCTCGACCAACAACGAGTCCGGCTACGTGCATCTCGACTATCACTTGACGGATAAATGGTCCGTCTCGGGCGGATGGCGCTTCACGAGTCAGTACCAGACCGAGAAGTTCTCCCACAACAGCACGGTGCCGGCCGACAGTGTCTTTCTGCCGGGGCCCGTCGTCGAGTCCGGCAGCCGTGGGCTCTGGAGCGGCAGCATCAACTACCAATTGACGCCGAACGTCTTCCTCTACACGGAGACCGCGAACGGATTCACCCTCCCGGGATTCAATGCGCGGATCGAGACGGTCGGTCAGGCCGAGGAGCACGTGCCCGGCCAGTACGCGATCAACTACGAGATCGGCGCCAAGACCGATTGGTTCGATCATCGGCTGCGGGTGAACGGCTCGTTGTTCTACGAGGACTACAAGTCGTACCTCAATCTCGAGCTGGGGACTCAGTGCACTGCGGCAAGCTCCCTCAATCCGGGAACGCCGGTCTTCGGCCTGTCGCCCGTTGCTCCGTGTCCCGCAGGAACGCCTCTTGGAAACCTCGGCCTTCCCGGCAGTTTTCCGTGGTTCTATTACACCGGCGTACCGGCCTACATGCCGGGCGCGGAGCTCGAGGTCTACGCCGAGCCGATCGACCGGTTGCTCCTGAATTTCACCGGCGGCTGGGAGGAGTTCCACAGCAAGATCACCGATACGACCAATCCCGGATATATCAACCCTTCCGTGCGCCTGCAGCCGGAGTGGGACGCGAGCGGCGGCATCCAATACGGACTCATGCTGCCGAACAACTCGACCCTGACACCGCGGCTCGATTGGCGCTACCAGAGCTATGTCACGACCGGCGCCGAGGACTCCTTTCAGATTCCGCAGTGGCGGGTCCCGGGATACAGCATCTTCAACGCATCGCTCGTGTATCAGCCGAATGGCGCCAAGTGGCACGTCACGTTCACGGCCGAGAATGTCTTCAACAAGTTCTACTGGGAGCAGCTGGGAGCCCCGACGAGTCTCATTAACCCGAGCGCGCCGCCGTCCGCAAGCAATCTGGAGCCCGCCTCGGCCCAAATGGGTACGCCTGGATTGCCACGCGAGTGGATGCTTAGCTTCGGGATGAATTTCTGACCGGGCAAAGCTCGATGCGACGCGGTGGCAAAGCCGCGTCGCATCGCGGCCGCGCTCGGGGCTTGCCGGGACTTGTCGGGCCGGGCCGGGCCGGGCCCGAGGCTCGGGCTTCCGCCGCCCGCCGTCCGTTGAGTTATCATCGGCAGGCCAGCCGAGGCTCGCAGGCTGACCGAGGCCGGCCGATCGTCGCTCGCTGCCCGATCGTCGCTCGAGCCCCGCCGGGCCGCTCGCAGGAGTATCGCCATGTCGTCAGTGGACTTCAGAGGTCATCCGCTCTTTCCCCCGGGATTCAACAGTCCGACGCGATTCGAGGCGGACGTGTTCGACTGCGAGGTCTGGGGCTCTATCCCTTCGGACATCGAGGGCAACTTCTATCGCATGCAGTGCGACTTCGAGTACCGCCCCCCCATGAACGAGTGGATGACCGGGTTCAACGGGGACGGCCACCTGAGCCGCTTCCGCTTCAAGAACGGTCACGTCGACTACCGCGGCCGCTACGTCAAGACGGAGCGCATCATGGCCGAGCGCCACGCGCGCCGGCGCCTGTTCGGCGTGTACCGCAACCGCTTCACCGACGATCCGAGCGTCGCCCACATCAATCGCTCGGCCGCGAACACGCACATGTACTGGCATGGCGGCAAGCTCTACACGCTCAAGGAGGATTCCCTCCCGTACATCGTCGATCCCCAGTCGCTGCAGACGCTCGGGGATTGGGATTTCGACGGCCAGTGGACCTCGGACACCATGTCGGCCCATCCGAAGATCGATCCCGTGACGGGCGAGATGATCGCCTACGGCTACATGGCCAAGGGCTATCTCACGAAGGATGTGTCCGCGTGCGTCGTGAGCCCCGAGGGCAAGGTCACCCGGCAGTGGTGGTTCCAGGCACCCTATCTCGGGATCATGCACGACCAGGCGATCACGCAGAAGCACATCCTCATTCCGCTCGTCGCCCGCACGACGAGCCTCGAGCGCCTGAAGAAGGGCTTGCCGATGTGGGATTGGGACGGAAGCCTGCCCACCATGATCGCCGTGATCCCGCGCGACGGCGACTCGAAGGATATCCGCTGGTTCAAGGGCCCCTCGCGCAACACGCTTCACTTCCTCAACGCGACCGACCGCGGCCACAAGATCACGATGGAGCTGCCCACCTCGAGCGGGGAGCGGGACCCCTCGCAGATCCGGCGCTGGACGTTCAATCTCAACTCCAAGAAGGACACCTTCGAGGAGGAGGTCGTGTCGACGACGCCGGGATTCCTGCCGCGGATGGATGACCGCTTCCTGTCGCTCGATTACCGCTACGCCTTCTTGAGCAGCAACGATCCGAGCATCCACCCCGATGTCCGGCGGGCGCCGGCGCTTGCCCACATGGGGCGCTTCATGTCGAACGTGCTGCAGCGTCTCGATGTGCGGACGGGCAAGATCGATCAGTGTCCCGTCGATACCGTCGTGAGCCTGCAGGAAGCCATGTTCGTTCCGCGCAAGAACTCCACCGCCGAGGGCGATGGCTACGTGGTCGCGGTCGCGAGCAATTACGAGTCGACTTCCTCGGACCTCGTGATCGCGGACGCCCAACGGATGGAGGAGGGCGTCATCGCCACGGTGAAGCTGCCCTTCAGGCTGCGGAGCGGCACGCACGGGAATTGGTACCCGCAGTCCGTTCTGCCGCCGGTCCGGGACGAGTTCGGAGCATCGATATGAGCGCGGCGACCTTCAAAGTGGACGAGCGAGCAGCGCTCGACCGCCGCACGTTCTTGGGCGGTGTAGGCGTTGCCGCTGGCACGGTGCTCGCCGCGTCGCTGTTGCCGGTCGCGGCGGCGCATGCCGCCTCGTTCGAGGCGCCGCCCGCGGCGGCGCACGGGCCGGATGTCGCGGCGCACGCACCGGACGGGTCGGGGGGCGCGGACGAGCTCTGGAACATCGATGACATGTGGGGCCACTGGCCGAGATACGCGCACCCCATTCCGTATGCTCGTGTCGCGCCGCAGGCCGCGGCGTGGGAGCAGATCGAACCGATCGGTCGCGCGCTCGTTCTCTGAGCCGCGGGGCTGATCCACAACAAAGGGGGATGCATGCGACACGGGTTCGCGACGGCGGCGCTCGTGACGGTGGCGGCAGCTGCGTGCGTGACGGGCGCGGCGACCGGTGCGCCGTCGACTCCCGGTACTCCTGACTCGCACGCCAGCTCGGCCGCCGCCCTTCAAGCGCGTCTTGACCGCCTCGACGCCGAGGTCACTGCGGGCGAGGACCTCCTCGCGATCAAGAAGTTGCAGCGCGCCTACGGCTACTACGTCGATAAGGGCATGTGGGAGGACGTGGCCGACCTCTTTACTCAGGATGCGGTCGCCAATTATCCGGCCGGCGTATTCGTCGGGTGGAAGAGCATCCGCGAGCACCTGTACATGAATGTGGGAGGGAAGAAGCTGGGTGAGCTCGGGCTCGGCAACGGGCGTATCTATAACCACATGAACATCCAGCCCGTGATCCACCTCGACCCAGGCGGCAAAACGGCGCGTGGCCGCTGGCGCGCGCTCGCGATGTTCGGGAATTATCCCGGCTTTGCCGTCTGGGCCGAGGGGGTCTACGAGATCCATTACCGCAAGGAGCACGGCGTCTGGAAGATCCAGAAGCTCGACTACTACGATGGGTTCGGCGCGCCTTATCAAACAGGGTGGGGCGCTCCGGCCGCCGGTGCCGCGGGGTCGCGCGGACCGTCGAGGCCGGGTGGCTCAGGTGGGTCCGGTGCCGCGGCGCCCCGCACCGCCGGCGAATCCGGTGCCGCAGCGCCCCGCGCCCCGGGCGGATCCGGCACGATGGCTCGAGTGCGGAGAGTCTTCCGCCATCTCGCCCATCCCCCCGACCGACCGCGCGATCACTCGTGCGACGGCTTTCCCAAAGCGTGCATCGCGCCCTTCGACTACACCAATCCGGGCACGACCGCCGCCGGAGCCGATGTTTGGACGGTCTCGGCGAGCGCCATCGCAGCGGCGCGAGCCGCGGACCCTCACGCCGGTGATGTGCGTCGGCGCGCGGCCGAGCTCGCCCATCGGGCGATGCGGCTCCGCGATGCGCAAGAGGTCGAGAAGCTGCAGCGCATCTACGGCTTCTATCTCGACCGGGCGATGTGGGATCAGGTCGCGGACCTCTTCGCCGACGATGGCACGTTCGAGATGGGCCAGCGAGGGGTGTACGTCGGCAAGAGCCGCATCCGGCAGTTCCTCAATCTGCTCGGCCACGACGGGCTCACCTACGGCTGGCTGAACGATCACATCCAGCTCCAGCCGATCGTCGATGTGGCGCCGGACGGCAAGACGGCCCGATTGCGCGGCCGCGAGCTCGACATGATGGGCGTATTCGGGAAGTGGGGAACGTGGAGCGAGGGCACTTACGAGAACACGTTCGTGAAGCAAAACGGCGTGTGGAAGTTCAAGTCGCTCCACTACTATCCGACGTTCATCTCGGCGTACGACAAAGGCTGGGGTGAGGACGCGCAGCCCGCTCCCGGCGAGAGCTCGACGCTGCCGCCCGACCGTCCGCCGACGGAGGTCTACGCGATCTACCCGAAGGCCTTCGTTCCGCCGTTCCATTACCGCAATCCCGCGACGGGCGAGCCGCCGCACTATCCGACGGTCGGCGCGCCGAGCCGCGAGGCCGTGGCCGAGACATTGATGCCGGCCGGGCGGCGCTGGGTTGCGCCGCGGCCTTCCGACGTGCAGGCAACCGTCGCCGAGGCGCAGCGCACGATCGATCGAGTGAAGGACTACGACGAGATCGAGAACCTCGAGAGCTCCTACGGCTACTATCTCGACAAGGATCTGTGGACCGACCTCTCGAATCTGTTCGCCGACAACGGGACCATGGAGCTCGCGCAGCGCGGCGTCTACGTCGGACGCGACCACATCCACACGTTTCTGCTGAAGGGATTGGGACGGGGCCACGAGGGGCCCTCTCCCAACATGCTCGGCAATCACATGCAGCTGCAGCCCGTCATCGACGTCTCGCCGGACGGACGCACGGCGCACATGCGCGTGTACATGCTGCAGCAGATGGCGTTCGGATCTCGCGGCTCGATCGGCGCGGCCGTTTACGAGAACGAGGCCGTCAAGGTGGATGGCATCTGGAAGTTCGCGAGGGATCATGCCTACAACACGCTCGGCGCGAGCTACGCCGGCGGGTGGGTGCGGGCGGCGCGTCCTCAGGTGCCGGGCGAGAACAAGACCTATCCGCCCGATGAGCCGCCCTCGGCGAAGGTGGCGATGTTCCCCGACGTGTACGACATTCCCTTCCACTACTCGAATCCGGTCACTGGGCGGAACTCGGTACCGACTCCTTGGCAGGATGGTGAGTCTTCAGTGACGCAAGCGCGAGCGACGGCAGGCGATCCTCCACCCGGGATGCCGCCGGACATCGCGGCGGCACTGCGGCAGATCGGCCCGAAGATCGACGGGCAGCGCACGACGGCGCTTTATGCTCCGCTTTTTCCGAAGGAGCCGTATCCGAACGTCTCGCTCACTCGCGACGTCCACTACGGTCCTGACGAGCGCAATGTCCTCGACATCTTCACGGCGCCCGACAGCGGTGCGGCACCTCGGAACGGTGCGGCGCCCGAGAGTGGCGCGGCGGCAGAGAGCGGAGCGGTGCGCGACAACGGCCCCGGGACGCGCGGCGCCGCTGCGCGGCGGCCCGTCGTGGTGTTCGTCCACGGCGGCGGCTTCAGCCACGGCACCAATCACATGCCGGGCACGCCGTTCTACGACAACGTCGGGCTCTGGGCCGCCTCGCACGGGCTCGTCGGCGTGACGATGACCTATCGGCTCGCGCCGAAATTCCCGTTTCCGGCCGGAGTCGAGGATGTGACGGCGGCCGTGCGCTGGCTGAGAGGCCATATCGCGGCGTACGGCGGGAATCCGCGTGAGATCTTCCTGTGGGGACACTCGGCCGGCGCGGCGCACGTCGCCGATTACGTTGCCCATCTCGCGCGAAGCGGCGCGAGACCCGTGATTGCCGGAGCGATCCTCACGTCGGGCGTCAGCTACGACCTCGGCCACAGCGTCTCGATCTGGAAGGATTACTACGGCAGCGACGTGGCGAAGTATCCCGGGCGCTCCTCGCTTGCCGGCCTGGTGAGAACGTCCACGCCCCTTTTGGTCACGGACGCCGAGCTCGATCCGCCCCTCATGCACGAGCAGACCGATGAGCTCGTCAGCGCCCTGCGGGATGTCGGCAAGCCCGTGCGCCTGGTCGATGTGCCGAATCACTCCCACCTCTCCGAGCTCTACGCCGTCGGGACAGCGGACCGGTCGCTCTCCGGACCTGTCCTGGAGTTCATCCGGAAGGTCTCTACGCGCGTAGAATGACCGGCCTGCCAGCAAGGCCATTCGGAGAAGACCATGAACGCAGAGCTACGCAGCGAGTCCGTCTCGGACTTCCGGCTCCTCATCAATGGGCGCCTGATTCCCGGCGCCGCGACGTTCAACGTGATCAACCCGGCAACGGAAGACATCCTCGCCGCGTGCCCCCGGGCGGACCGCAAGCAGCTCGATCAGGCCGTTGCAGCCGCCAAGGCGGCGTTCCCGGCTTGGGCCGCCACGCCGATCGAGAAGCGCCGCGAGCTCCTCCTGCGCTTGGCGGATGAGTTGGAGAGCGAGAGCCTCGCGTTCGCGCGGCTTCTCACTCAGGAGCAGGGCAAGCCCCTCTTCGCCGCGGCGTTCGAGATGCGCGGAGCGGTCGGGATGATCCGCACGTGGGCCCCGATGGACCTGCGGACCGAAGTGCTGCGCGAGACGGACACCTCGCGCATCGTGCGGCAGCGGATACCGCTCGGCGTCGTCGCCGCCATTACTCCCTGGAACGTTCCCGTTCACCTTTTGATGCTCAAGCTGCCTCCCGCGCTGCTCGCCGGCAATACCGTCGTCGTGAAGCCCGCACCGAGCACGCCGCTCACGACGCTCAGGCTCGGGGAGATCTGCGCGAGGCTCTTCCCCCCGGGCGTGGTGAATATCATCACGGACGAGAACGACCTCGGCGCAGCGCTCACGAGCCACCCCGATGTCGCGAAGATCGCCTTCACCGGATCGACCGCGACCGGCAAGAAGGTGCTCGCGAGCACCGCGAGCACCATCAAGCGCCTGACGCTCGAGCTTGGGGGCAACGACCCGGCGATCGTGCTCGACGACGCGGATCCGAAGGAGGTCGCGCCGAAGATCTTCAACGGCGCGATGATCAACTCCGGCCAGGTCTGTCTCGCGATCAAGCGGGTGTACGCGCACGACTCCCTCTACGACCGCCTGTGCGAGGAGCTCGCCGAGCTCGCCAAGCGCGCGGTCGTCGGTGACGGCATGGATGAGGGGACGCAGCTTGGGCCTCTGCAGAACAAGATGCAGTTCGAGAAGGTCAAGGGCTATCTCGAGGATGCGCGCGAGCGCGGCAAGATCATTGCCGGCGGCGCCCCGCTCAATCGCCGCGGCTACTTCATCCCTCCGACCATCGTGCGCGACATTCCCGACGATGCGCGGCTCGTGCGCGAGGAGCAGTTCGGCCCGGTGCTGCCGGTCCTGCGCTACTCCGACCTGGACGATGCGATCGCGCGGGCCAACGACAGCGACTACGGACTCGGCGCGACGGTGTGGTCGTCGAACCCGGACCGCGCGTACCAGGTGGCCCTCAGGATCAACTCCGGCACGGTGTGGGTGAACAAGCACATGGATCTGCCGCACGACCTGCCCTTCGGCGGCGCGAAGCAGTCGGGCCTCGGCACCGAGATGGGCCAGGAGGGACTCGAGGAGTTCACTCAGGCCAAGATCGTCAATCTCGCGAAGTAGAGGCCTGCCGGAGCTCACGGCGCGGCGGCCGCCGAGACGAGGGGGGGTCATGTCCCAGGCGGATCGAAGCGCAAAGCATACGGAGATTGCCGGCGCCACGGCGGATCGCATCGAGGTCCGCGGCCGCGACCTCGTGGGCGACCTCGTCGGCCGGCTGAGCTTCACGGAGATGTTCCTGTTCCACCTGCTGGGCAGGAGAGCGACCCCTCTGCAGGTCGCGGTCACCGACGCGGTGCTGGTGTCCATCATGGAGCACGGGCTCGTGCCCTCGGCCATCGCGGCGCGCCTGACCCTGCTCGGGGCTCCGGAGTCCTTTCAAGGCGCCGTCGCCGCCGGACTGCTCGGGGTGGGGGACCACTTTGCCGGCACGGCGAGCCGCTGCGCCGAGCTGCTCGATCGCATCGTCGCCGTGCCGCCGAGCGAGCGCAAAGCGCTTGCGCTCACGCTCGTCCAGTCGTTCCGGCGCGATCGCAAGGCGCTGCCGGGCTTCGGCCATCCGACGCACCGCTCGGGAGACCCGCGCGTGCCGCGTCTCATCGAGATCGCGCGGGCGAACGGTGCGCAGGGCCATTACATCGAGGCGTTGAGCCTGCTCGAGTCGGCGATCGCCGAAGTGCTGGGGCGCACGCTGCCGACGAACGTGAGCGCCGCGATCGCGATGGCGCTGCGCGAGGCGGAGATCCCGACCGAGGCCATGCGGGGCGTGGTTCTCACGGCGCGCTGCGCGGGGCTCGCGGGCCATCTGCTCGAGGAGATGCGCGACCCCTCGGCCGAGGAGATGTGGCAGGCCGTCGAGCGTGCCGTGCCGTACAAGCCGCAAACGTAGAGGGGATCCGATGCTCAAGAGCAGAGTGTTCAGCTACGAGAACCGGGTGCTGGTGCTCCTCGGCCTCGCCTTTGGGATTGCGTTCTTCGATCGCAATTCCGGGACCATTCTCGTTCCGTTCATCGAGCAGGACCTGCACCTCGACAACACGCAAACGGGACTCCTCGGCTCGGGCCTCTCGATCACCTGGGCGCTCGGCGCCTATCTCATCGCGAGGTGGTCGGACGCGAGCGGAGTCCGCAAGCCCTTCCTGCTCGGCTTCCTGCTCATCTTCTCCGTCTGCTCCTTCATCTCCGGCCTCTCGCATTCCTTCCCCGTGCTGCTCGCCTCGCGCATGGTGATGGGCGCGGTGGAAGGACCGTTCCTGCCCGTGTGCCTCGCCGTGATGGCGGTCGAGTCCTCCGAGCGCCGCCGCGGCATCAACGCAGGCATCATGCAGAACTTCTTCGCCTCGGTGCTCGGGCAGAGCCTCGCGCCGCTGCTGCTGGTCGCGCTCGCCCAGCAGTTCGGCTGGCGCTCCGCGTTCTACGTCGCGGGCATTCCCGGGCTCCTGTGCGTGATTGCCGTGCTGCTGTGGGTGCGCGAGCCCGACAAGGCGGCGCAGGCCGCGGTCGACACTGCGGGGCTCGGCGGCAGCGGCAAGCGCATGGGCCTGCTCGCGATGCTCAAGGTCCGCAACATCGTGCTCTGCTGCGTGGTCTCGGTCTTCATGGTGGCGTGGCTCGGCATGGGCTGGACCTTCCTGCCGAAGTTCTTCACAGACTATCGGCATTTCTCCCCGACGCTCATGAGCTATGTCATGACCGCGCTCGGCATCGCCTCGGCGCTGTCGGCGTTCGTGGTTCCCGCCCTCTCGGACCGGCTCGGCCGAAGGCCCGTGATGGTCGTCTTCTGCCTGCTCGGAGCCCTCTCGCCGCTCGCGGCGCTCTATTACCCCGGCTCGCCGCTCGTCATGGGCACGCTCATGTTCATCGGCTGGTTCGGCACCGGAACGTTTCCGCTCTTCATGGGCGTCATCCCCGGTGAGACCATCTCGCGCCGCTACGCCGCAACGGCCATGGGGCTCGTCGTCTGCGCCGGGGAGATCGTGGGCGGATCCGGTATCACCACCCTCTCGGGCGTGCTCGCCGATGTCTGGAACCTCGCGACGCCGGTGTTGATCGAGGCCGCGTGCGCTCTCGTCGGCGGGCTGATCGCGCTGCTGCTCGTGGAAACCGCGCCGGTCCGCGTGAGCGCCCTCGCAGCGCGCAGGCTCGCCGCGGACGGCCTGCGGCGCGAGCCGGGCTGATCCAGCCGCACGAGAATTGCTCCCGCGAGTATTGCTTTGGAGTCGTTCGGCGCTTATATTGCGCCCCGCCGCGCAGGCGGGCAGCACGCGCCGGCATCTGTTTGGGTCGCCAGAAGGTTTTTGATGAACGCTCGATCCAGTCACGCTCCGTCCGAATGCCACAGTAGTCGCCCTACCGTGGCCACGGGCGGATCGGTCGCCTGGGAGAATCGTGACCCTGGAGTGCCGCTGACCTAGCGCACTTCGAGCTCGCGCCTCCCGGGTCGGTATCACCGATCAAGACAAGGAAGGAGGCGCGGAATGGCATCCGCATACCTCGATACCCGTGCCGGCGTGGTGCTCGACGAGGCGCACGCCGGAGAGATCCGCGGCGCGCTCGGCACCATTCGCCGGGGCGACGTGGGGACGCGCAGCGGCTGGCGCGCGCGTCTCGTCACGCTGCTCGCGATCGTCGGCCCCGGCCTCATCGTGATGGTCGGGGACAACGACGCGGGCGCGTTCGGAACCTACACGCAGGCAGGCCAGGACTACGGCACGACGCTCCTGTGGACGTTGCTCCTGCTGATCCCGGTCTTGTACGTCAACCAGGAAATGGTCGTGCGGCTCGGGGTCGTCACGCGAGTCGGGCATGCGCGGCTGATCCTCGAGCGCTTCGGGCGCTTCTGGGGCGCCTTCAGCGTGATCGACCTGTTCCTGCTGAACGCCCTGACGATCGTGACGGAGTTCATCGGCGTCAGTCTTGCGCTCGCGTATCTCGGGGTGCCGAAGGAGTTCGGCGTGCTCGCCGCGGCGGGGATCATCGTCGCCGCGGCCGGGACCGGCGATTTCCGCAGATTCGAGCAGGTCTCGCTGCTGCTCGTCTGCGGCAGCGTGCTGCTGCTTCCCGTGCTGCTCCGGGTGCATCCGCCGGTCGCTCAGGTCGCTCGTGACCTCGTCACGCCGCAACTGCCCGCACACGGCGCGCTGAGCGATGTGCTGCTGCTCATCGTCGCGATCGTGGGCACGACCGTCGCCCCGTGGCAGCTGTTCTTCCAGCAAAGCTACATCATCGACAAGCGCATCACCCAGCGTTTCGTGCGCTACGCGCGCACGGACCTCGTGATCGGAATCGTGCTGGTCATCTTTGGCGCCGTCGCGATGATCGGCTTCAGCGCGCAGGCGTTCGCGGGGCACGCCGAGGCCGGACACTTCACGGACGCCGGAGCCGTCGCGGCCGGTCTCGGCCGGTACGCCGGTCATGCCGCCGGAGTGTGCTTCGCGCTCGCGCTGATCGATGCCAGTATCATTGGGGCGATGGCGGTGTCGCTGTCGACCGCTTACGCCATCGGGGACGTGCTGTCGCTGCGGCACTCCCTGCACCGCAAGCCGAGCGACGCCAAGGGTTTCTACGCCGTCTACGGCGGACTGGTGATCATCGCGGCCGCGCTGGTCCTCGCGCCGGGCACGCCGCTCGGACTGCTCACCAATGCGGTGCAAAC
>JASHTA010000318.1 GCA_030040795.1 Gammaproteobacteria bacterium
ATCGTATCCTCGCTCGTCAACGGGATCATCATGCCCGTCGTCGGCGTGCTCACGAGCGGCACCGATTTCTCCAATCTCGCGGTGCGAATCGCCACGGACGCCAAGGGCGCTCCCGTGCTGCTCAAATACGGCTTGTTCGCTCAATCGATCGTCAATTTCCTCATCATCGCGTTTGTCATCTTCATTTGCCTGCGGGGCATCAACAAGCTCAAGAAGCCCGCCCCCGCGGCCGCACCGCCGCCACCGCCGCGTCAGGAAGTGCTGCTCGAGGAGATTCGTAATCTGCTCGCCAAGCAGACGGCTCGTTGAATCGCGGCCGATCGCCGCCGCGAGGTCAGTGCTTCAGCGTCGTGTCGAAGAGCGTGACCATCGAGAGCCAGTGACGCTCGGCGGCGGCGGCATCGTAGACGGGCGTATCGCGGAACACCCAGCCATGCTTGGCCGGATAGGTCTCGATCTTGTGATCGACGCCGGCTTTGGCCAGCGCCTCCTCGAGCCGCCTCTTCATATCGTCGGGGAATGACTGATCTTCGATCGCTCCCGCAATGTAGACCCGCGACTTGATCTTAGGGGCGAGCAGGTGTGGGCTGTCCGGCGCATCGGTCGCGAGCCGGCCGCCGTGGTACGAGGCAGTGGCGGCGATGCGCTCCGGGTATGTCCCCGCCGCCGTGAGGGACATGAGTCCGCCCATGCAGTAGCCGGTCGTGCCGATGCCACCGCGTCTCACATTGGACTGCGCGGCAATGTGATCGAGGAATGCGCGAGTATCGGACATGATGTTAGCCGGCGTGGCCAGCGCGAAGAATTTCTCCATCAGGACCTTGCGCTTGTCGGGATCGGAGAACACCGTGTGAGGATCCATCGGCTCGTAGGGTCCTGAGCGGTAGAACAGGTCCGGCAGCAGGACGTAATAGCCGTGCGTCGCGAGCCGCTCGCCGACCTCGAGCATGGCCGGGCGGATACCAAGCCCGTCCATGTAGACGAGTACGGCGGGCCAGGGACCGCCCTTGGCCGGACGAAACTCGAAGCTGCGGCACAGCCCGTCCCGCGTCTTGATCGTGATCTCACTCACAAGGCAGTTTGTAGCACAGGCTGCGACGAATTTCTCCTCCGGGACGGCGGCTCGAAAGCTGCTACCATGCCCGCGCCGCAAGCTACATCCACGCGGTACCGCTTCGGGAGCAGCCCATGAGTACGCCCGCGAAAGCCCCGTCGCCTCAGGCGGCGGTCGTGGATCTCATCGGAGGTGTGTGGGCCGCACGCGCCGTCGCCGCGATCGCTCGGCTCCGCGTGCCCGATCATCTCGCGAACGGGCCGCGCACCGTCGCGGAGTTGGCGCCGGCCGTTGGCGCTCACCCAGACGCGCTATACCGCTTATTGCGCGCGGTAAGTTCGATCGGGGTGCTTACGAAGGCCGCCGACGGCCGCTTCAGTTTGACGCCTCTCGGCAACTGCCTCCGGTCGGACGTGCCGGGCTCGATGCGCGCCGCCATCGCCTCCGAGCTCGATACCGCGCACTGGCAGTCCTGGGGCCAGCTCGACGACTGTATCCGCACCGGCCAACCGGCCTTCAATAAGGTGTTTGGAATGAGCGGCTGGGAGTACTACCGTACGCGCAATCCCGAGGACGGGCGCCTGTTCTCCGAGAACATGAGCTCGATGTCCGCAACGGAAGTGCAAGCGATCCTGGCCGCGTACTCGTTCGAGGGTGCGCGTCGCGTCGTCGATGTCGGCGGCGCATACGGTGCATTTCTCGCGGGCGTGCTGGGAACGGTGCCACAGGCGCACGGCGTTCTCTTCGATCATCCCGAGGTGGTCGCGCTTGCGGGCCCGGCTTTGAAGAGCCTGGGCGTCGCGCACCGCGTCGAGCAAGTCGGCGGCGATTTCTTCGAGTCCGTCCCGGGCGGCGGAGACGTTTACCTTCTCAAGCATATTTTGCACGACTGGAACGACGACGAGTGCGTGAGAATCCTTCAGTGCATCCGCAAGGCGATGGCGCCGTCGGCGCGGGTAGTGGTCGCCGAGATCCCGATCTCCGAGGGCCGCCAGTCCTCGTTCGCGGCCCTGCTCGACATCAACATGCTCGTGATGCTGACGGGCCGGGAGAGAACTCCCGAGGAGTACGCCGCCCTCTTCAGTCGAGCGGGCCTCAAGTTGGCGAGCGTGACGCCGACCGAATCACCGATGGCGTTGCTCGAGGCGCGGGCTGCATCGGGCTAGAGCTGCAAGTAGCTGTAGCCGCGTTCTCCATAAACAGCGAAATCGGTGAGTGCCGACAGGGTGACCTCGACATCCGGAGCGATGTCGCTATCCTCGAATCCGTTCTCCGCCAGCGCCTGCGAGCAGACCATCAGCTCGACTCCCGACTGTTTCAGCTCGTGCAGCAGGGCGAGGTTCGGATTGTCGATATGGAACTGCTTTCGATAGGCGGCATTCGAGAATGCCGCGAACCCCGCCTCGTTCTCGATGACTGCGACGATGTGCACGTGCTCGCGCGGGACTCCTGCGTAAGCCATCACGTTCACGAGACGGGCGAGGCGAACGAGCGAGCCGAATACCTTGTCATGGTCCGTCCCGCCGTGCGTCACATCGACGATGATCTTGTAGTCGAGGGAAGGTGAAGGCCTCACCGGCAATTCCGGACGAGGATGCACACCGCCGTAGCCCTTGATCAGAGGGTAGACCCAGTCGGTTGCCGGTGCCGCCGGCGTCGGTGTCGCCGCTGTCGCCTGCGGCGAGGCGGAGCCGGATTCTGCCCACAGCGGTAAGGCCGCCAGTGTGAGCAGCACCAGAGTGGCAACGCTTGCCGTGTGAGCGCTTGCAAGGCACATGGGTTTCGCTAACATCGTGAGGTCTCCTGCTCGGCGTCGGCCTGAGCATTTTAAGCGGCCTACCTCTATCGAGTGAGGCCGGACGCCCTCCGGCAAGGATTCGCAATGTATTTACCCAGTCAATTCGAAGAGACCCGGCTCGATGTGTTGCACCAGCTCGTGAGGTCGCACCCGTTCGGCACGTTCGTGGTCCTGGGCGACGGCGAGCTCATCGCCAATCACATGCCGTTCCTCATCGACTCCCGCCGGGGGCCCTGCGGGACGCTGTGTGCACACGTTGCGCGCTCGAATCCTGTCTGGAAGCAGTTCGGGAAGCCGGTCGAGGCGATCGTCGTCTTTCAGGGGCCGGACTCGTACATCACCCCGTCCTGGTACCCGAGCAAGCATGCGGACGGCAAAGCGGTGCCGACCTGGAATTATGCCGTGGTCCATGCGTACGGGCAGCCGCGCGCGATCGACGATCCCGCCTGGCTTCTCGAGCACGTGACGCAGCTGACCGCCGAGCATGAGGCCGGCCAAGCACTGCCATGGAAGGTCTCCGACGCCCCGCAGGACTACCGAGATCAGATGATCTCCCGGATCGTCGGAATCGAGATACCGCTTTCGAAGATCCAGGGGAAGTGGAAGGTGAATCAGAATCGCCCGCTCGCCGATCGTCTGGGCGTAGTGGCGGGCCTGCAATCGCGCGCAACGGAGGAGGCTCGCGCCATGGCGGAGCTGGTCGCGCAACGTGCGCGATCCTCGCCCTGATTCCCACGGGTACGGCAGCCGACTGTCCCACTGATTCGCGAGCGCCGGCCTGCCACCGGTCATCGAAGCTCCCGGCGGATCTCGTGAGCGAGGAGATCGAGGCCCCGCTGCAGCGCCGAAATGGGCAGAAATGCATATCCGAGCCGTGTTCCATGCAAATGCGGCTCGCCGAAGAACCACGTGGACGGCGTGGCCGCCAGCAGCACTTTCTTGGCGAGCAGCCGCTCACCGAGCCGCGCCAGATCGATGCGCCGCGGAAGCTCGAGCCACAATGTCGGCCCGCCGCCCGGCGTCGTCCAGCGCACGCCCTCCGGCATGACCGACGCGAGCGTCGCAAGACACGCGTGGTAGCGTGTATCGAGCTCCGACTGCAGCGCTCGAAGGTGCGTGTCGTAGTAGCCGCGGCGCAGAAACTCAAAGAGCGCGGCCTCGACCAGCGTGGCATTCCCGAGCGTGGCAACGTGCTTGGCCTCGAGTAGCGCCGACCGGCTCGCTTCGTTGGCGAGAACGTAGCCGATCCGCAGCGACGGAAGCAGCTTTTTCGTGAACGAGTTCAGGTAGAGGACATTCTTTCCGCCCAGCGCTCGCAAGGGCGGCCGGAAATCGGAGTAGGAGAGCATGTCCGAGCCCCAGTCGTCCTCGACCAGGCCGAATCCGAGCTCCTGCGAGAGCTCCAAAAGGTGGACGAGCTCGCCCGTCGAGTACGAATAGCCCGTTGGATTTTGAAAGTTCGTGGTCAGGTAGAGAGCGGCCGGTCGCGCTGCATCGATTCTTCGGCGCCATGTCTCCAGATCGATTCCATCGAAGGGGTCGAGCGGCAAGGGCACCATCTGCATCTGGGAAATCTCGAACATCCGCTTTCCGATGCCGTACGCCGGGTTCTCGATGGCGACGGAGCGCTTCCGGAGCGAGCGAGCCACCAGATCCAGCGCTTGCTGGGAGCCCGCCGTGATGATCACGTCTTCTGCCTTCGCTGGAATCCCGCGCTTGGCAAGGCGCCTCGCGATGATCTCGCGCAGCGGCGCATGCCCCTGCAAACTGTAATGAGCAGGCAGCCCGGGGGCCTTCAGGACGGCGCGAAAGCACTGAGCGAGCCGCTCGCGCGGAAGCAGCTCGTGGTCGATGAACGTGCTCCCGAGATGGATCAGGTCCCGGTCATGTGATGCAGCCGAGCGGGGGGGCGGGACCTCGAACAACATTGAAACGGCCGGCTTGACCGGTTTGAGTCGCTGCCGGTGGTCCTGCCGCACGAAGTAGCCCCGGCGGCTGCGACCTTCGATGAGACCTCTCGCGACGAGTTCCTCGTACGCGCTCTCCACGGTGTTCTTCGCGATACCAAGTTGATGCTGCAGCACTCTGACGGGCGGCAAACGGGTGCCGGCAGGCAGGAGACCCGCGGCGTACTCGCGCTCCACCGAGGCGACGATGTGAAGCGCGGTGAGCTTTCGTTCGGGGCCGGCCTGATCGATTCTCAGGCGCAGATACGGCGAGGGAGTAGTGAAATGCTTCATGAGCCCGATCCGTGTTCTCGACACTAACAGGTACGCCCCACTCTGCTAAGGGACAGCCCGCGGCCCGACGGGGGGACAGGCGCTTGCAAAGCTTGTCGATTCAACGAGCTGCGCACGCCCTTGTGTTTGCCGAATTCTTTCACTAAAGTAGAAAAAATGAGCAGGCGCGAATACCTGGGCTCGCTCGAGCTGCTGGTGCTGCTGGCAGTCTTGCGGGCGGGCCGCAATGCCTCGGGGATTCCGATTGCACGGGAGATCGAGGCGTGCAGCGGCAAGGACGTTGCGCTCGGCAGCGTCTACACGACATTGGCGCGGCTCGAGGGGAAGGGACTGGTGGCATCCACGCTCGGTGAGCCCACGCCGGAGCGCGGCGGCCGGGCCAAGGCCTTCTTCCGGCTGACGGCCAAGGGATTGCGGGAGGTCCGCGACGCCCAGTCGATGTTCACTCGCCTCTGGAGCGGTCTGCCCGGGCTCGAGGGAGGCGGGACTTGAACCCAAATCGGCCGCCGCCGAAATTGGCCGCTTGGCTTCTGAGCCATCTGGCCGGCGGATATCGCCGCGATGCGCTCATCGGCGATCTGGCGGAGGAATATCGGCACGGCCGTTCGGGCTCGTGGTACTGGCGGCAAGTCCTCTGGGCTCTCGCCGCGAGCGGTCGCCACTTCCTGTCCTCGCGGCCTCCGGGGTTCGGCTTCCTGCTTTGGTGGTGGACGCTCCTGGTGCTCGCGAGCTTCGAGTGGAAGTGGCCGGTTCTCATCTTCGCGCTGGACCCGAGTCCCTACCTGCTCTACCGCCGGCGACGAAAGCAACGAAGGAGCCAAACGCCGTGCGTTCCCTGAAGCCTCCGATGCTCGTGGTTTGGATGCTCGAGCATCTTGGGCCTCAGTACCGGCGCCAAGCGCTCGTCGGCGATTGCATCGAGGAATTCCGGCGAGGCCGCTCGAAGGCCTGGCTCTGGGGTCAGGGACTCCGTCTGTTCGGGCTCGCTGCGGCGTGGACGCTGCACGACCTTGGGCGACGCCTCGCCACCTCGTTTGGATCGGCCGCCTCTCTCCGGCCGGCGAGCGTCACGCCGCGGCTTCGCCGGTACTGGCGCGATTACCGCGGTGTCGCGGCGTTCCTGCTCTTGATGCTCGGATTCCGCTCCGCGTGGGCCGACTGGGTATACGTGCCCACCGGATCGATGAATCCCACGATCCTCGAAGGCGATCGCCTGTTCGTGAACAAGCACGCTTACGGGCTGCGCATCCCGTTCACGCTCGTTCATTTGACATGGGGTGAGAATCCGGCACGCGGCGACATCGTCACCTTTCCTTCGCCGGTGGACGGCACGTTGCTCATCAAGAGAGTGATCGCGATTCCCGGCGATACGGTGGCGATGGACGGTGAGCGGCTGATCGTGAACGGAGTCACGGCTCGATACACACCGGGCAACACGCGCGAATTGCAAACCCTTCTGGCCGCGACGCAGGCTCAACATCCCACCGTCCTGCGAGAATCCGGAATCGGTATCGCTCACGATATCTTGCTGCTGCCTGGCCGCTTGGCGCCGTCCACCTTCGGTCCGATCCTCGTGCCGGAGGGAGAGTACTTCGTGCTGGGAGACAATCGAGACAACAGCGAGGACTCGCGCTTCATCGGCCTCGTGCCGCGCCGAAGCATCATCGGACGGGCGACCCGCATCATCGTCTCGCTGAATCCCGACCGATGGGACCTGCCGCGCTCTGCGCGCCTGCTGAAGTCGTTGTACTGAAGGTCGAGGCCCCCCTCCTCCGACGGCGGACCCCGCGGCGAGAATTCTCTTGTCCCTCTGTCCGCGCCGTGCGTCCGATTGCGCATACTCGGCGGGAGGGTCAGCTGCCGATATGCCCCAGTTACCGCCACTCGTCGACTCACGAATCCTGCGGCCGGCGGAAACGGCGCTCGCGCTGAAGCTCGTCAACAAGATGGACCTCCTGCGCCTCAAGACACTCGCCCGACTGCACGCCCGGGGACTGCCGCCCGATGTGACGTGGGAAGACCTGCTGCAGGAGGCCCTCACCCGTGTCCTCGTCGGCACGCGCCGGCCGCCAGCGGGGGTGCCCCTGGTCGCCTTTCTGGCAGGCGTGATGCGGAGCCTCAAGTCCGAGCACTGGCGCAGAGTCCGCGGACGCGCAGCTTTCCATGACGCTGTGGACGTCGACCGGCCGCGCGAAGATTCCCGCGAAATCGATCTGCCCGACCCCTCCCCGGACCCCGAGCGCCTGCTGATCGCGCAGCAAGAGCTCACCGCAATCGAGCAGCTCTTCTGCGACGATACCATGGCATTGCAAATCGTCGCGGGCCTCGGCGAAGGACTATCAGCCGAGGAAATTTGTGCCGCCTACCGCATTTCCCGGACAGACTACGATTCGGCGCGGAAGCGCATGCGCCGCAAAATGCTTCGAGAGGGACTGAGATGGTCACCCGATTGAGAACGACTTCGCCCGAGGTGGCGCTCGCGTGGATCTTGCAGGCCTTGGAGAAGGAGCTGATCGACGCATCCGACGAGGAGATCCTGGAGGCGGCGAAGGACCTCGGGATGGACCCCGAGATGAAGCTGTCGGCGGCATTCAAAGGGCTGACGTATCCCTCGAGATGGCAATTGTCGGATTTCTTCGAGCTTGATTTCTGCAGGACGCTGGCCGATTTCCTGAGGAGCACGGCCCGAGAGAACGAGCCACTCGGATCCGAACGTGCGCCCGCCGGCCGCCGCGTGGGCTCTAAGCGAAGGCCGAGGCCGCGCGCTCGAGCCATGGCGCCACGCGAGCGAAAAGACCCGGATGGGAAATGAGCCGCGGAGGCTTTGGAGTTGACAAGCGCCCTGTTTTCCCGGTTTACTTTCCATCGAGCGCTCCAGGCGCCCGCAGGTTCGCGCGAAGGGCCAAGCCCACTGTCCGATTAGTCGTTACTGCACGTTCA
>JASHTA010000319.1 GCA_030040795.1 Gammaproteobacteria bacterium
CCTTCAGCTCAGGAACCCCCCATGGCCGAGGCCAATCGCTCTCCCTTGCTTGCGCGCGTGTTCAAGTCGGCCGCCGCCATCGAGCCCTACGAGCTGAGGGCCGTGGTGCTCTCGATGCTCTACTTCCTGTTCCTGTTCGGTAGCTACTCGATGGTGAAGCCGGTCCGGGACACGATGGGCACCGTCTACGGCGTCAACCACTACCAGGAGCTGTTCACGGCGACGTTCTTCGCGACGTTGATCGTCGCGCCGCTTTACTCCGGTTTCGCCTCGCGCCTGAAGCTCTCCTCCTTCTTGCCCTGGGTCTACGGCTTCATCGCGGCGACCATCCTCGTGTTCTACGCGCTCTTCAGCGGCGGAAAATATCCCACGCGCTGGCTCGCAGCCGGGTTCTACGTGTGGGTGAGCGTGTTCAACATGGTCATCATCTCCGTGTTCTGGAGCTTCATGTCCGATATCTTCTCGCGCACCCAGGCGAAGCGGCTGTACGGCTTCATCGCCGCGGGCGGGACGATCGGCGGAATCGCCGGACCGGCGCTCGCAACGGTGCTCGCGACGCTGGTCGGCAACGATGGCCTGATGCTGATCTCGGCCGGAGGGTTCATCGTCACGGCGGTGCTCGTGATTCTTCTATCGCGTGAGAGACAGAAGATCATCGCGGCCGGCGGCGAAGCGCAGCACACGAGGCTCGATCACCGCCTCGGCGGGAATCCCTTCGACGGATTCCGCCTGCTGCTGCAGTCACGCTATCTGCTCATGCTCGCGCTGTTCCTGTTCCTGATGACCTGGATCTCGACGATCGTCTACTTTCAGCTCGGCGACCTGATCACCAAGGACTTCGCGAGCCATGCCGCCCGCACGCGCGCCTACGCCATCATCGAGGTGGCGGTCAACGGGCTCGCGGTCGTGATCCAGCTGCTCGGCACCGGACGCTTCATCCGGCGCTTCGGCGTCACGACGGGCCTGCTGCTCAACCCCGTCATCATGGTGCTCGCCTTTCTCGCGATCGCGTTCTCGCCGATCCTGCTGGTCCTCGGCGGCATGCAGGTCGTGCGGCGCGTGGCGGAGTACGCCGTCGCGAAGCCCACGCGCGAGATGCTGTTCACGGTGGTGGATCAGGAGAGCAAGTACAAGGCGAAGAACGTCATCGACACCGTCGTCTACCGCGGTGGGGACGTATGCGCGGCGTGGGCCAGCTCGTTCGTGCTGTCCTTCGGCGTGAGCGGCCTTGCGATCTTCGGCGCCATCGTGTCGATCATCTGGTTCCCGATCGCCTATGCGCTCGGCAGGCGCTACGAGAACGTTCGTGGCACGGAGCTCGTGACGCCCGCCTCCTCTACCGCCGCGGCGAGTTGAGCGGCGAGCTGAGCGGCGAGGCGCGCGCAGGCCCGTCGGCTCTTCCCGCTCACGCCACCGCGGCGCTGTTTCCGCTATCGTCTCGCAGTGCCCGCACGCCCGCGACGGCCTCGACCGCTTGGGCGGCGCTCACGAACCGGTCGTCGGGAGACTTCGCGAGCAATCCGTCGAGCAGCGGTTGAAGGTGCTCGAGAGGCTTCGGCAGCCGCGGCAGCGGCGCGTTCACGTGCTGCTGGAGCACCTCGATGGCCGACGTGCCGGTGTACGGCTTACGTCCTGTGAGCATCTCGTAGAAGATGATGCCCAGGCTGTACAGATCGGTGCGCGCGTCGAGCTCCTCGCCGAGCGCCTGCTCCGGGCTCATGTAGTAGGGCGAGCCCCGCAGCACCCCTTTGCGCGTGCTCTGCTGGCCGCCGTTGAGATTGCGCGCGAGGCCGAAGTCGATCAGCACCACATCGTCGTTGTCGCGCAGCATGACGTTCGGGGGCTTGAGGTCTCGATGATAGATGCCGGCAGTGTGGACGACCTCGAGAGCCCTCGCGATCTGCTCCACGTAGCGCAGAACGTCCGGCTCGACGATCCCCCGCTGCAGGCGCGATTTGAGGTCTCCGCGCGGGAAGTATTCCATCGCGAGATACTCGCGCCCCTTGTGGACGCCGTAGTCGTAAATTCTCACGATGCAGGAATGGCGGACCGCGGAGAGAGCCGTGTGCTCGCGCGAGAGCGCCAAGCGATCGTTCTCGTCCCGCTCGCTCTTGCTCACCTTCAGTGCGACGTCCATGGATAGCGAGACGCTCGTTGCAAGATAGACGATCGCCTTCTCCGACTCACCGATGGTGCGGCGGATCGTGTATCCGGGGATGGGGTCGCGCAGGCCTTCGTCCGTCGCGCGCGGCTCGGGCGCGGCCGCTTCCGTGTCGCGCAGCTCCAAGCGGCGCAGCGCGAGCCGCACGGCGGTGCTCAGCCGCTCAGGCGTGAGCAGCCGCTTGGGCAGATAATCCACCGCTCCGAGCTGCAGGGCGCGGACGGCCGTGAGCTCGTTGCCGTCATCCGCAATCGAGAGAACGGGCGGAAACGCCGGCCGGTCGCGCACCTGCCGCAGACGCTCGAGGCCCTCCGAATCGGGATCCTCGGGGCTCTCGCCGAAGTGCGACGCGAGCAGCACCAGATCGAAGTCGGCCCGTGTGAGCGAGCCCGAGCGGCGCTCGAATTCCTCCAGATCGATTGCCGTGACGGCGCAATCCGGACAGAGCACACCGAGGTGATGCCGCAGCCACTCGCGGTAGCGCGCGTCCCGGTCGATGATGAGAAACTTCGCCTTCATGGGAGCTCGTGCGGGCCTCAGGGCTTGAACA
>JASHTA010000031.1 GCA_030040795.1 Gammaproteobacteria bacterium
GGCTTCCTCACCGCCGAGGAGGCTCAGGGCAATCCGGCGTGGGGCGCGCTGCTGGAGGTGCTTGCTGCGCAGAGCCGAGTAGCTCGCCTCTGCACGGCGCCCACGGGGGGAGGACCCGAGCTCGTGTTGGCAGCCGAGCGCCGCGGCCTTTTCCGCGCGCTGTTCCCAGATCGCACGATCGGCTGGAACGCGGTCGCCGGGGAGCCTCCGTCTTCCCCCACAGAGAGAGAGTGGGGTCCGGATGAGGCGCTGGTGGAGATCGTGCGCGGCCGTCTCGAAGGCCTCGGCCCTGTCTCGGCGACCGATCTTGCCGGTTCGCTCGGCCTTGGTCAGGCAAGGATCGATGCGGCGCTTGCCGTGCTGCAGGCCGAGGGCTCTGCGCTTCGGGGGTGCTTCACGCCGGGCACGGCCGCCGAGGAGTGGTGCGAGCGCAGGCTGCTCGCGCGGATTCATCGCTACACCGTGAAGCGCTTGCGCGCCGAGATCAGCCCCGTCACGGCGCGCGACTTCCTTCGGTTTCTCGGTGCATGGCAGCGCCTCACTCCCGAGACGCGCATGCAGGGTCCGGATGCCGTCGGGGTCGCGCTCTCACAGCTCGAGGGATTCGAGGCGCCCGCCGCCGCCTGGGAGGCGGAGATCCTTCCAGCGCGCATCGCCGAATACGAGCCTGCATGGCTCGATGAGCAATGCCTCGCGGGCCGGTTCGTGTGGGTGCGGCTCCCCTCGCGCTCCGATGAGTCTCGGCGGGGTGCGGGCCCGGTGCGTTCGACACCCATCGCTTTGCTCGCGCGCCGCGACGTGAGGCTTTGGGCGGCACTTGCCGATGTGCCCCGCGCCGAGCATCTCACGGCCCCTGCGCGGGCGGTGAGCGATTGTCTCCGCGAGCGCGGCGCATCGTTCTTCGACGAGATCGTCGACGGCGCTCGATTGCTGCCCGCGCAGGCGGAGGAGGCGCTCGCCGAGCTCGTCGCGAACGGCCTGGCTCGGTCTGATAGTTTCAGCGGCCTGCGCGCCCTGCTCGTCCCCGCGGACCGGCGCCGGGGGCCGCGCTCGGTCGGGGGGCAGAGACTGCGCCGGGCCCGACGTGCGGCGCTCTACGGGATGGCCGATTCGGGGCGCTGGACGCTCGTTCGCGGCGCCGCGACCGATCAGGGCGCCACGGCTGGTCGGGGCGGCGCGACCGCCGATCGGGGCGAGGCCGTCGAGCATCTTGTCCGCGCGTTGCTGCGCCGCTGGGGCGTTCTTTTCTGGAAGCTGCTCGTCCGGGAGGCCTCCTGGGTGCCACCCTGGCGCGAGATCCTGATGTGCTGTCGAAGACTCGAGGCGCGTGGGGAGATCCGAGGAGGCCGCTTCGTCGCGGGCTTCTCGGGAGAGCAATACGCCGTACCGGACGCCATCGGGTTGCTACGCGACGTTCGGCGGTCGTCGGGTGCGGACGAGAGCCTTTCGCTCTCGGCTGCCGATCCGCTCAACCTGATCGGGATCGTCACGCCCGGCCCGCGGCTCGCTGCGCTCACAGGCAACCGGATGCTGTATCGCGATGGCCTGCCTATCGCGACCTTGGCGGCAGGTGAGGTGACGTTTCTCGAGCGGCTCGATCCGTCCGAGGAGTGGGCGGCACGAAACGCCGTGTTGCGCAGCGGCTCTCGGCCGCTCGGCGAGCTCGAGCGTATCGGCTCGAGAGTGACAAGTTCTTAAGCAGCTTGTTTGGCAGGGGACTGCCACACTGGCGCCGCATCACGAGCGCCGGCCGTCGCTTGTTGGCGACATTCTCCGCATCGGTCCCTGAATATTGCTAGCAAGACGGGGCATCGCCCGTGCCAGGGCTCAGGGTTGCGCGTCGGATTGGAAAGACTACGAGTGCTCCTCCGTCAATGCTTGATTGGTGCGGCCATCGTCGCTGCGATTTATATCGCGAACTCCGTCGGCGGCTTTGTCGATTTATCGACGCTGTCCCCGACGTTGCAACCTGCGGTATTGAGAACCGCAGTGGTGCGCACGTCGTCGGCGCCGGCGCAGCCGCTACCGGCATCGTCGCAGCCGCCACCGGCGATGGTGCAGCCGCCACTGGCGCCGTCCCAACCCCCACTGGCAATGGCGCAGCCGCCGTTGGCACAGCCGGCACCGGCGCAGCAGCCCACACAGCAGCCTGCGCAGCCGGCCGCCTCCGCTGCGCGGTCTCCGGCGCCGCAGAGTGCCCCGCAGCGGGCCGCTCCCGCTCCCGCTGCTCCCGCGCCCCGGCCGTTCACGTATGCGGACGTGGTGCAGCTCGCGCGCCAGCGCGCTGCCAACGCGTATGCCGACCTCACTCCGCGGCTGCCGGCGAGCCTGGCGCATCTCACCTACGATCAGTACCAGGAGATTCGCTTTCGCCCGCGCTTCTCGCTCTGGCGCGATCAGTCGCTTTTCGAGGTGCAGTTCTTCCACCGCGGCTTCAATTTCGACCGGCGGGTGGAGATCTCGGAGGTGGTCAACGGGGTTGCCCATCTCATCCACTACAACCCGAGCTGGTTCGACTTCGGCAAGCTCGGCGCGCTCGCCACGCATCTGCCGGAGCACCTCGGCTTCGCGGGCTTTCGCATCCATTACCCGTTGCAGACGCCGGCGTACAAGGATGAGCTGATCGTGTTTCTCGGCGCGTCCTATTTTCGAGTGCTCGGCCGCAACGAGGTCTACGGCCTCTCCGCGCGCGGGCTCGCCATCGACACCGCTTCGACCAAGGGCGAGGAGTTTCCCTGGTTCACGGATTTCTGGCTGGTGAAGCCGGGTCCGCAGCAGCGCACTCTCACGCTCTACGCGCTGCTCGACAGCAAGAGCATCACGGGCGCCTACGAGTTCGACGTGGAGCCGGGCGGGATCACGCAGGTGACGGTGACCGAGGAGCTGTTTCCGCGCAGGAAGATCGCAAAGCTCGGCATTGCTCCGCTCACCTCCATGTTCCTCTACGGAGAGAATCCGTCGAGCCACCGGTTCGACGATTACCGGCCCGAGGTGCACGACAGCGACGGGCTGATGATCCAAAGCGGCAGCGGCGAGTGGATGTGGCGGCCGCTCGTGAACCCGCGCGAGCTCGAGGTCAATCGCTTCATGGACCAGCATCCGCTCGGCTTTGGGCTCGTGCAGCGCGACCGCGACTTCGATCACTACCAGGACGGCGTCGCGCAGTTCGAGCGCCGTCCGAGCTACTGGGTGCAGCCGTTCGGCGACTGGGGCAAAGGCGGCGTCGAGCTCGTCGAGATCCCGACAGACGAGGAGATCCACGACAACATCGTCGCGTACTGGGTGCCTTCGCAACCGGTCGACGGCACCAAGCCGCTCAGGTTCAAGTACTTGCTTTCCGCGTACCTGACCGCGCCCGAGTGGCCGCCGGGCGGCCGCGTCATCGCGACGCGCACGGGCGACTTCTCCGTCGATGGGACCGGCGCGAAGAGCGGCAACGGCGCGCGCTGGGTGATGATCGATTACGCCGGAGGAGACCTCGATGGGCTCGCGGAGTCGCAGCCCGTCAAGGCGACCATCACATCGAGCGGCGGCCGCGTGGATCGGGTCGGCGTCCAGCGCCTGACGGGAACGGACGCGTGGCGCGTGACGTTCCGCGTGATGCCCACCGACCCGAAGCAGCCGGTCGATCTGCGCTGCTACCTCGCGCTCTATGGTGAGGCGCTCACCGAGACCTGGATCTATCAGCTTGCGTCAGAGGAATGATGTCATGATCGATCGTCGCTTGAGGAGCCGTGCGCGCCGCCGCCGGGCCGCATTCTTCGGACTGACGCTCCTCACGAGCGGGCTCGCGAGCTTTCTGTTCGAGGACATCCTCAGCGCGAACGGCCTCTCGCCGCTCGAGGGCGCGGGGATCGCGCTCTTCTTCGGATTGTTCACGTGGATCGCGGGCGCGTTCTGGACCGCGGTCGCCGGATTCGTGATCCGGCTTGCGGGCGGCGATCCCCGAGTGATCAGCGCCGCGGAGGCGGCGGGCCTCACTGTTCGCAACCGCGTCGCTCTGGTCATGCCTGTCTACAACGAGGATCCGGACCGCGTCTTTGCGGGCATCGACGCCGTCTGGACGTCACTCGCCGGTGAGCCCGAGCAAGCGGCGTTTGATTTGTTCGTCCTTTCGGACACGCGCAAGCCCGACATTGCTGCGGCAGAGGAGGCGGCCTGGAGCGCGCTCGTCGCGCGCCACGGGGCCGGCGGCCGGATATTCTATCGGCGGCGCGCAGAGAACACGGGCCGCAAGGCGGGCAATATCGCCGACTTCGTGCGCCGCTGGGGCGGCGCTTACGAGCACATGATCGTGCTCGACGCGGACAGCGTCATGACGGGTCACGCGCTCGCCACGCTCGCTCGGCTCATGGATGCCCATCCGGAAGTGGGGATCATCCAGACGGCTCCTCTGCCCGCCGGGCGCGATACGCTCTTCGCCCGCATGGTGCAGTTCGCCGCGCGCTTGAACGGCCCGATGCTCTCGAGCGGGCTCGCCTACTGGCAGCTCGGCGAGAGCAACTACTGGGGCCACAACGCGATCCTCAGGCTCGCTCCGTTCGCGAGGTCCTGCGGACTGCCGCGCCTGCCGGGCGGCGCGCCGCTCGGCGGGGAGATCCTGAGCCACGACTTCGTCGAGGCGGCGTTCATGCGCCGCGCGGGATTCCAGGTGTGGCTGCTCGCGGACCTCGAGGGCAGCTGGGAGGAAGTGCCCTCGAACATCATCGATTTTGCCGCGCGCGACCGGCGCTGGGCCCAGGGCAATCTTCAGCACTCCAATGTCATCCCGATGCGCGGGTTGCATTGGCTGAGCCGCCTGCACATGTTCACGGGGATTCTCTCGTACGCCACCTCGCCGATCTGGTTCGCGGTGCTGATCCTGAGCTCCATCCTCACTTGCGAGGCGGCGCTTCACCCGCACCACTACTTCCAGCCCGGGATGTACACCTTGTTTCCGAGCTGGCCGGATTACCGCGACGGCGAGATCGATTTCCTGCTCTCGGGCACGATCGCGGTGCTCCTGCTCCCGAAGCTCCTCGGTTTCACGCTCGCGCTGATCAAGCCCGCCTTGCGGCGCGGCTTCGGCGGAACCGTTCGCTTGATGGCGAGCCTGCTCCTCGAGCAGCTCTTCAGCATCCTGCTCGCGCCGCCGATGATGGTGTTCCACTCGACGTTCGTGGTCTCGACGCTCGCCGGCAAGCCGGTCACCTGGAACGCGCAGGAGCGCGGCGACCGGGGAGTCGGCCTGCTCGAGGCCCTGTGGCGGCATAAATGGCACATGCTGCTCGGCATCGCCTGGGGCGCGGCGATCCTGCTCATCGCGCCGAAATTCATCTGGTGGATGACGCCGGTTCTCGCCGGGCTGCTGCTGTCCGCTCCGCTCACCGCCCTCTCGAGCCGCGCGGGCGTGGGCCGCTTTGCGCGCCGCTGTGGGCTCCTCCTGACTCCGGAGGAGCTCGCGCCGCCTCGCGAGCTCGCACTGCTGCGCGAGTGTCTGCACCGCGCCGAGCACGCGGTGCGCCCGGCGCTTCCCGCGCCGGCCGCGGACACCTTCCACGATGCCGTTCCCCCTCCCGCATCGCTCTCGATGGACGCGGCCCCGGCCGTCTACGTGAGTGTGCGTGGCGCTTTCGCGGGCGCGTTCCGGTCCGCCGTGACCACCCTCGCCGGCACGAGGCGCGCGCCTCTCAGCCGGTGACCGGCACAAGGGCTGCTGCGCGCGGCGTCAGCGGCCCGATCCTTCCGCTGCTGCTCGATTCAACCTGACCTTTGCCTGCAACCAATCTGTAGCACTCGTCGGCTACCGTTCCTGACAGGAACAAGGCCGCGCCAGGGGAGAGCCGATGAGTGCGCTGCAAGAGCAACGAGCCGAATGGCTCGACTCCAAATTCTGGGATCGACTGGACCGCCTCGAGCATCGCCACCGGCAGGTCCGAACGGAGCACGAGTCCGCCCGGCGCGGGCTCAGCAAGGTGGACCCGCGAGCGACCGAGGAGATCCACGACGCCTGGCGGCGGTACTGCGAGGTGATCGCGGACCTCGATCAGACGACCGCCGAGCTCGAAGCGCTCTGCAGGAGCGCGTCCTGAGTCCGCCCGATGCCGCCCAGAAAGCTGCTGTCGCGTCGCATGCTGGCGCAGCTCACGGCGCTCGAGACCGGCGTGCAGGAGGCGGCCGCGCACCGCAAAACGGCCCTGCGGATCCTTCTCGCGAGCCGCAGCGCCGCGACCGCCGTCGCGCAGCGGGAATTCTGGCTCGAGTTCTTCTCGCTCGACCAGGAATATCGCATCGCGGTGCACAGACTCGCCCAATTCTGCCTGAAGCATCGAGTCGAGCTGCGGCGCGATGACAGCGCGGGCAAACAGGCCGCACCGTGACGAAACGAGCGCTCATCACCGGCGTGACCGGGCAGGACGGTGCGTATCTCGCCGAGCTCCTGCTGAGCAAGGGCTACGAAGTTCACGGCATGAAGCGCCGGACTTCGCTCTTCAATACGGAGCGCATCGACCATCTCTATGAAGACCCCCATTCTCAAGGGGTGAGGTTGCACCTGCACTACGGCGATCTCACCGACGCCACGAACGTGATGCGGGTGATCCAGCTGGTGCAGCCGGATGAGATCTACAATCTCGCCGCGCAGAGCCACGTGCAGGTCTCGTTCGAGACGCCCGAATACACGGCGAACGCCGATGCGCTCGGAACGCTGCGGATCCTCGAGGCGATCCGCATTCTGCATCTCGAGGAGCGGGTCCGCTTCTACCAGGCGGCCACCTCCGAGATGTTCGGGAAGGTTCAAGAGACTCCGCAGCGCGAGACCACGCCGTTCTATCCGCGCTCTCCCTACGGCGTCGCGAAGGTCTACGCCTACTGGATCACGGTCAATTACCGCGAGGCCTACGGCCTCTACTCATGCAACGGCATTCTCTTCAATCACGAATCGCCGGTCCGCGGCGAAACGTTCGTCTCGCGAAAGATCACCCGCGGCCTCGCGCGGGTAGCGGAGGGCTTGCAGGCCTGCGTGTGGCTCGGAAATCTCGACGCCAGGCGCGACTGGGGCCACGCCCGGGATTACGTGGACGCGCAGTGGCGCATCCTGCAGCAACCGATGCCGCAGGATTTCGTGATCGCGACCGGCGCGCAGCACTCCGTGCGCGAGTTCGCGGAGAAGGCGGCAAGCCTCCTCGGCATGCGCCTCGAATGGCGCGGCCGGGGCCTCGATGAAACGGGCATGGACCGCAGGAGCGGACATACCGTGATCCGCATCGATCCTCGCTACCACCGGCCGGCGGAAGTCGACACGCTCCTCGGCGATGCGTCCAAGGCGCGGCGCGAGCTCGGATGGTCGCCCGCCGTCGGCTTCGACGAGCTGGTCCGCGAGATGGTCCAGGCGGACGTCCGCCTGGCTCGGCGCGATGCGCTGATGGCCCGCGAGGGCTATCGGGCGGCGCTCTCGTACGAGTAGCGCCGTGAACCTCGACAGTCGCATCTTCATCTCCGGCCACCGCGGCCTCGCGGGCTCTGCGATCGAGCGACGCTGCAAGCTCGAGGGCTTTCGCGAGATCATCGTACGCACGCGCTCGCAGCTCGACCTGCGCGACCAAGCGGCGGTGGACGAGTTCTTCGCGAGCGAGCAGCCGGATTACGTGTTCCACGCGGCCGGGCTCGTCGGCGGAATCCACGCGAACGACTCGCGTCCGGCCGACTTCATCACCGACAACTTGCAGATCGCCGTGAACGTCATCGACGCGGCATGGCGGAACGGCGTGACGAAGCTGCTCTATCTCGGCTCGAGCTGCATCTATCCGAAGCTTGCGCCGCAGCCGCTGCGCGAGGCGTCGCTGCTGACGGGGCCGCTCGAGCCCACGAATGAATGGTATGCGATCGCGAAGCTCGCCGGACTGAAGATGTGCCAGGCCTTCCGGCGCCAGTTCGGGTTCAACGCGATCACACTGCTGCCGACCAACCTCTACGGCCCCGGGGATAATTTCGATCTGGAGAGCGCCCACGTGCTGCCGGCGCTCCTGCGCAAGATCGACGAGGCGCACGCCGCTCACGCGGAATCCGTAGTGGTATGGGGCTCGGGCACGCCGCGGCGGGAATTCATGTACGCGGACGATCTCGCGGACGCGTGCTTGTTCGCCATGCGGCACTATGATGGAGAGCAGCCGATCAACGTCGGGTGGGGCACGGATTTGACCATCCACGAGCTCGCCGCGGCCCTTGCGGGCGTGGTGGGCTTCCGGGGACGGCTCGAGTTCGATCGATCGAAGCCCGATGGCACGCCGAGGAAGGTACTCGATACATCGCAGCTCACCGGGCTCGGCTGGCAGCCCAGGGTCGATCTGCAGACCGGCCTCACGCTGACCTATGACTGGTATCGGCGCAGCATGACGGCCAGTCATGCGCGGGAACACGTGCCGTGCGACTCTTTCTCGCATTCATCGTAGCGCTGTCGACCACGGCGGCGCTCATCCCGCTGCTCGCGCGGTGGGCGCCGTTGCTCGGGCTCACGGATAAGCCAGGCCCTCGGAAAGTGCATCACACGCCGGTCCCCCGCGTCGGGGGCCTCGCCATGGCCGCGGGCATGGCGCTACCCACTTTGCTCACCGTCCCGCTGATTCCGGCCGTGCGCGGCATTCTGCTCGGGCTCGCCGTGCTGCTCGTCTTCGGCGTGTGGGACGACCGCGTGACGCTGGGTTATCGCCCGAAGTTCCTCGGACAGGCCCTCGCAGCCGCCCTATGCATGGCGGTGGGCGGCGTTCGAATCGGCGCCGTGACGATCGGCACGGTGAACGTGCTGCCGGGCGGGCTTTCCACCCTCGTGACCTTTCTCTTCCTCATCGGCATCACCAATGCCGTGAACATGGCAGACGGACTCGATGGGCTCGCGGGCGGCATGGTGCTGCTCTGCCTGTGCGCGATCGCGATCTTCGCTTCGGCAGCGGGCAAGCCGAACGTCACGGCGCTGTGTCTCATCGAGGGGGGAACCGTGCTCGGCTTCCTGCGCTTCAACACTCATCCGGCGCGCGTCTTCATGGGCGACAGCGGAAGCCAGATACTCGGATTTACCGTCGGCGCGGCCGCGCTGCTCGCGACGCAGGGCGACAATTCGACCATCAGCCCCGCGCTGCCGCTGCTGCTCCTCGGGCTGCCGATTCTCGACACCGTGACGGTGATGGTGAGGCGGATCGGAGCAGGGCGCTCGCCGTTTGCGGCCGACCGCAATCACCTGCATCACCGGCTGCTCGGCCTCGGATTCGCCCACCGCGAGGCCGTCGCGACCGTCTATCTGCTTCAGGCCGGCCTCGTCCTGCTCGCGTACTTCCTGCGCTTCGAGTCCGACGGGCAGGTCATCGGGACATTCTGCGGCTTTGCCGCGCTCGTGCTTGCGCTCCTCGACTGGACGTCGCGATCGGGATGGAAACTGCACGAAGGCGAAAGGGCCGGCCGGATCTGTCTCAAAATGCGTGCCGTCATCGCATCGCATCGCCTGCCGGAGATCGCGCTCGGCGTGACGGCGACGTGCCTTGCCGCGTACGCGACGACCATCGTCGCCGAGAGCGCCCGTGTGAGCGTCGACGTGGGCGTGCTCTCGGCCGCGATGCTCGTGCTGCTGCTGATCCTCGGCGCATGGAAAATAGGCGGCCCGTTGGGATGGGTCGAGCGAGCGGTGGCCTACGTGAGCATCGTCCTGCTGGTCTATCTCGACCAGACGATCCCGCACAAGCCGCCGCTCCTCACGACTGCGTCCTGGACGCTCATCGCCGCCGCGGGCGGTGCGGCCCTCGCGCGGTTCTGGCTGTCGGCTACCCGCCGCTTCGAAGTGACGGCGCTCGACGTCCTCGTCGTCTTTATCGCGCTGGTCCTGCCGAACCTGCCCGGCTCCCTCGCGCTGCCGCCCAACTTGCCGGCGGGCGTCGCGAAGGCGGTGATCCTGCTGTACGTCGTGGAGCTGCTCGCGACCATCGACCTCAAACGGTTGGCGCCGCGGCTATTCCTTGCGGCGACCCTCGCGGCAATCGCCGGGCGCGCCCTGGCAAGCCTGGCCGGGTAAGGCTACAGGCCCGCCTGCAGCTTCCCGAGCGCAGCCCGGTCGATCTGGATGTTCAGGCGATCGGACAGCTCACGAATGTAGAGGGCCTCTAGCGACCTCTGCTCCCTGTCGCGCAGCCCGGCGATCAGACGTTGGCGAGCGCTCTCGAGCGTCGGCGGATCGGGGGTGCGCGTTGCGATGAGCTTGACGAAGTGAAAGCCGGCGGTCGACTTGATTGGGCCGGCCACCTCTCCGGGCTTGAGGCCCTTCACTGCATCGGCAACGCCCGCTATCAGTTGATCGGCCGTCGAGAATCCCGCATCGCCGCCCTTGCCGGCGGTCTCCGGATCATCCGAATTCTCAAGAGCGAGCTCCGCGAAGTCGGCCGTGTGCAGCTGCGTCTCGATCCTCATGACCTTCTTCAGGGCAAGTCCCAGTTTCGCGGGATTCTCGTCGTCGGGCGCCCGAACAAAGATCTGGGCAAGGTGATATTCGATCGGCGGCTGCTTGCGGCTCGCCTCGTAAGCGGCCTCGATTTGCGCTTCGCTCGGATAGCTCGCCGGTGGCGTCCCCTTCTCGGCGATCCACAAGTTCGCCAGCGCCTTGCGGACCGCTTGGTCCACGTGCTCGCGCGTGAGCGGCTCGGTGTCGAAGCCATGCGCGTGCGCTTCCGCGAGAATTGCGCGCTCGGTGAGCTCCGACCGGATGAGACCCGTGAGCAGCCGGGTGTTCCCATGCAGGCTCGATCGCGTCTCGTTCGGCAGCAACGAGATGGCCGTGCGCAGATCCGCCGCGGTGAGCTCGACGCTTCCCGCCTTCGCGACGACCGCCGTATCGAGCGGCGCGGAGATTTGCGTATCCGCCGCGCTGAGTTCGTGGAATCCCGCGACGGTTGCGGCTACGGCCAATGATACGAGCCAGCGCCTCCCGGCGCGCTTTTGAACGTGCATTTTCGTCCTACTCCCGCCAATGACAAAGGGATGAAGCGCCTGTCCGGCGCTCCCGCGCAGTGTCCCGTCCGCTCATGACACGCAGATGTCGCGACAGGAGCTGACGCTATCGAACATTCGCGCGCGCATCCGTCATCCGAATGTATGACGGCTGAATGCGTCCGACCGCAATTCGCGAGGTCCGAGTCTGCACCGACCGCATCGGTACAGATTTAGAAAAACTTCATGCATGCGTCATAACACGCCACTAACTTGCCCGCTCGTGGCGATGCGGCTCGGTCAAGGACTGACATCGCAGCGCCGCGGCGGGTTCCGTGATCGGTTTCGTTTTTCTCGCGGAGAGGGTCTCCGGCGATGGCAGTGATCAACGTGCGGTTCACGCGACACACGGTACGAGGTCGGCCACTAGTGCCACGGACGTCGGCCGGCATTGTTTCTTCAGCATCTTTGGATCTCGATTTCCGCTTCAACCACTCGAGGAGATACGCAACATGAAGCTCAACATCAGGTCGGTGGCCGCTGCGGTCGCCGTCACGCTGGCGGCGGCGGCGGCCCACGCGCAGGTGCCGTACGCAGCTGGCTACTCGACGAGCCAGCCGGTCGAGAGCGGGGCCTCGAACACCGGACAGGGCCCGCTCATCCTTTCTATTTACGATCCGACGACGCATGCCAACTACTCGGAGGCCGTCAATCTCAACTACGACTGGTCGCAAGTAACCGCGGGGTCGACCGCGGGGACCACGGGCGGCACCCTCACCGGCGCCGCATTGTTGGACCCGACGCCCGGCAGTAATGGCTGGTCGGAGGCCAACGGCGTCGCAACGCTGAATTTCGGAGCGGTTCCGGACTACACCGCGACGTTCGGGACAAACGACACGACCGTGGAATACTGGATCGCCGGCTTTTCGGGATCCCTCAACGGTAATGCCGCAAGCAACGACATCCTCTTCAGTCAGCCGACGAGCTCGGCGCTGACATCGGGGCTCACGAACGCTTACGTAGTCGATACGGATGCCGCCGGGGCGAACAAGTGGCTGACCGAGTGGAGCCCGAGCAGCGGCGACGCCGGCGTCAGCCTGGATACAAGCGGGGTTCTCGACACGAATAACACGGAATCGGGCAACTGGAGTCCCACCCTCGGCAGCCCGTTCGCCCAGCATCCGACCGACGCGACGGTCGGCTCGGCTCTCAGTTTCTATGACCTC
>JASHTA010000320.1 GCA_030040795.1 Gammaproteobacteria bacterium
AGTCGGGGCCCACGGCGCAGCTCGCGAGGACGAGCGCGAAAGCTGCACCGGCCGCCGCCCGCAGCCGTGCCCGGCGCGCTCGCCGCCGAGGCCGTGGATCACTCGTATCGCAGCGCATCGATCGGATTGAGGCGCGAGGCCTGGCGTGCCGGATAGAAGCCGAAGAACACGCCGACGATCGCCGAGAACAGGAATGCGAGCGCGATCACATCGAACCGCAGCAGCACCGGCCACCCGGCGAAATGCGAGATCAGCTCGGAGGCGATCGCGCCGGCCGCGATACCCGCGCTGCCGCCCATGAGCGAGAGCAGCATGGCCTCGATGAGGAATTGCGCGAGCACGTGCAGGCGCCGCGCGCCCGTTGCCATGCGGATGCCGATCTCGCGCGTGCGCTCGGTCACCGAGACGAGCAGGATGTTCATGATGCCGATCCCGCCGACGACGAGGGAGATCGATGCGATCGCGGCGAGCAGCAGCTCCATCGCCTTGGAGCTCTGCTCGGCCACCTGCGCGACCTCGGTGAGATCGCGCACCGAGAAGTCGTCCGTCTTGCCCGGCAGGATCCGGTGGACCTTCTCGAGGGTCTTGGTGACCTGATCGAGAGCGGTTTGAACGAGCGCGGAGCTGCGGGCCTGAACGAATATCGTGTTCACGAAGCCCTCGAGCTTCGGGGTGACGCCGAAGGGGTTCGGGGGCGGCCCGATCGTCGCGAAGACGTTGTTCGCCAGGGTCTGCGTGGAAGTCGGCGTCGCAACGCCGAGGATGCGCTCCTGGGAGGTGGTGAACGGAATGAGCACCACGTCGTCCTGATCCTGGCCCGTCGAGGAGTAGCCCTTTCGGGCGAGCACTCCGATCACCACCATGGGCACGTTCTTGACGAGGATGGTGGCGCCGATGGGGTCGGCGAACTCGCCGAACAGCTGCTCGAGCACGCTCTCGCCGAGCAGGCAAACGGTTGCGCCGTCGTGGTCGTCCTCCTCGGTGAGCGTGCGGCCGGCAATCACCGGCCAGTGCCGGATCGACAGATAGCTCGGCGAGATGCCCTGGATGCTCGTGCTCCAGTTCTGGTTGCCGTTGACCACCTGCGCGTTCTGGCGGTTCACGTAGCTCGCATCCGAGACCGCGCTGTCCTCCTCGAGGATGGCGGCCACGTCGCGCACCCGGAGGCTCGCTGCGCTGCCGCGGCCAGCGCGTACGCCGTTGATGCGCGTGAAGCCGGGTAGCACGACGAGCAGGTCGGTGCCGAGGCTCTGTACTTGGGCCTCGACCGCGGCGCGCGCCCCCTCGCCGACTGCCACCATGGCGATGAGCGCCGCGACGCCGATGAACACACCGAGCATGGTGAGCCCCGCGCGCAGCTTGTTGCGCCCGATCGCGCGGAGCGCCGCGACGATCGCCATCCAGCCGAGAGAGCCGGCCTCGTGAAGCCAAGCGTCGAGCCGTCCCGTGTACTCGCGCTCGTGGTAGGGATGCACCGGGGGGAGCGTGCGCGCCCCGAGCTCGGCGCCGGCGCGGGCGGTCGGCTGATCGGAGAGGATCCGCCCGTCGCGGACCGTGATGATCCGGTCGGCGACCTCGGCCATCTCGCGCTCGTGCGTGACGAGCACCACGGTGACGCCGCGCTCGCGATTGAGCGACTTGATGGTCGCCATGATCTCGAGAGAAGTCTGCGAGTCGAGATTGCCGGTGGGCTCATCGGCCAGCACGATCGCCGGGTCGTTGACGAGCGCACGGGCGATCGCGACGCGCTGCTGCTGGCCGCCGGAGAGCTGGTTCGGCTGATTTCTCTCGCGGTCGCCGAGCCCGAGCATGTGCAGCATGTCGCGCGCGCGCACGGTGTTGCCGGCGATCTGAGCGGCGTAAAACAGCGGCAGCTCCACGTTCTCGAGCGCGCTCGTGCGCGGCAGGAGATTGAACGTCTGGAACACGAAGCCGATGCGCCGGCTGCGGATGCGCGCGAGGGCGGGCTCGTCGAGCTTCGCCACGTCGATCCCCTCGAGCGTGTACTCGCCGCTCGTCGGCCGGTCGAGGCAGCCGAGAATGTTCATGAGCGTGGATTTTCCGGAGCCCGATGCGCCCATGATCGCGACGAACTCGCCGCGGCGAATCGTGACACTCACTCCGCGAAGGGCGTGCACCTCCGTGTCGCCGAGGTGGTAGACCTTCGTCACATCCCGGATGTGGATGATGGGCTCGCCCGCGGCCGGCTGTGGGCGAGCCGCCGCACCGACGGACGGCCCGAGCCCCTCCGCGCTCATAGCCTGAACCCGCCGCCGCGGAAGCCGAGTCCCCCCTGGCGATTGGCCGAGGGTGCCGCCCGCGAGTCGTTCGGCCGCACCGCGTTGACGACGACCACGTCGCCTTCGTGCAGATCAGGGCCCGAGACCTCGATCAGCGTGCCGTCGTCGAGACCCGTTCGCACCCGCACCGCGACCAGCTTTCCGCCGCGCATGACCCACAGCCGCGCTCTCGGCGCACCGCCGCCGCGACCCGAGCGGCCCGCGCGGCCCGCAAACCGCCCACCGCCTGCGCCACCCGCAGCGCCGCCGCCCCCTCCGACAGAATGCTCGAATACGCGACCGCCAACCTCGCCGGCCGTAGCGGCCGTGTCGGCCGCGTCGTCTGCACCGGCCGCACTGCCCGCGTCCGCCGCACCGCCAGCACCACCCGCACCATCCGCACCATCCGCACCCGCCGCACCACCCGCACCCGGCCCACCAGCTCCGCTCGATTGTCCGGCTCCGCCCGCCCGGCGCCGTCCCTCTCCCTCGCGCGCGATCCCCTCCGGATTGAAGCGAATGGCGGGCAGCGGCACCCGCAACACGTTCTGCCGCTCGGCCGTGATGATGTGGCAATCGGCGGTCATACCCGGGAAGAGCGCGAGGTCGTCGTTCTTCACGTTGACCACCACGTCGTAGGTCACAACGTTCTGCACCGTGATGGGACCCTCACGGACCTGGCGCACCGAGCCCCAGAACGTACGCGTGGGAAAGGCCTGCACAGTGAAATACGCCCGCTCGTGCGGCTTCACGCCGCCCACGTCCGCCTCGCTGACGTTCGTGTCGACCTCCATCGAATGCATGTCCTTGCCGATCAGGAACAGGGGCGAGGCGGAAAGACTCGAGACGACCGTCTGCCCCACATCGATGTACCGCGTGATGACCATTCCATCGACGGGCGAGACGATCTTCGTGTAGCCGAGATTCACCTCCGCGCCGTGCAGGGATGCCTTTTGCTGCGCGATCGTCGAGAGGTCGAGATTCACCTGCGCGCGGTCCTGATCGAGGGTCGCCTTGTCGGTGTTGAGAGTCTCCTGCGAGACGATGCCCTCTCCGATCAGCTTCTGGTCGTACGCGTAGATGCGGGCCTGATTGGCGGCGGCGACGCGATCCTTGGCGAGCTGGGCCATGCCCGAATGCAGCGCGGCCTGATCCTCGTCCACCACGACCTGGAACGGCAGCGGGTCGATCAGCGCGCAGACCTGACCTTTCTTGACGATCGTGTTGTAGTCACATTTCCACTCTTTGATATTGCCGGAGACATAGGACTCGACTTGGGAGGTGACGACGGGGTTGAGCGTGCCTGTCATCGAGACGGTGCGCTGGATGTCTCCCCGCGTCACCCGCGCGGTGACATAGCGCAAAGGCGGCGCACGGTCGGCCCACCACCATGCGACGAGGAGCCCGGCGGCGACCAGGCCGGCCACCGCCGCGCCCCAGCGCTTGCGACTGCGGCGGTGCGTAACCTGCGCGTGGCCCACGGTGGCCTGATCCATCCCCCCCTCGCAAATCCCCTGTAGCGATCGGCGTAGGATGGCAGGTCCGCGGAGCCGTTCTGCAATCGATTGTAAGATTGCTTGACCGTGGCGCAGCAGGCTGCGACTACCGCAACTCGGGGACATCCATGAAAGAGCTGAGAGGCAAAGTGGCCTTCGTGACGGGCGGGAGCAGCGGAATCGGACTCGGCATCGTGAGGGTCCTCGCCGAGGAAGGCATGCGGGTGGCGTTCACGTACCGCCGCGAGCGCCATCTCGAGCAGGCGATGGAGCAGCTCCGCAGCCGGCCCGGGCTCGAGGTCCATCCGTTGAAGCTGGACGTGATGGACCGCGCCGGCTTCGCGCGAGCGGCGGAGGAGACGGAGCGTGCGCTCGGTCCGGTCCAGGTCCTCGTCAACAACGCCGGCGTCGGCGTGCATGGCCTGATGGAGCATGCCACCTACGAGGACTGGGATTGGGTCCTCGGCGTGAATCTCGGGGGCGTGGTGAACGCGCTCGTGACGTTCCTCCCCCGCATGATCGCCTCCGGCCGCGAGGGACACATCGTCAACGTCTCCTCGATGGGCGGCCTCGCGGCGCTCGGATCGGTCGGAGTGTACGCCGCCTCGAAATTCGCCGTGGTCGGCCTGACCGAAGCGCTGCGCACGGACATGATCGGACGGAAGATCGGCGTGTCGGTGTACTGCCCGGGACCGGTCAAGTCGAACATCGCCGAGAGCGGGGAGGCGCGGCCCGGGCACCTCGCCCGCAGCGGCTACTCGAGCCCCGAGCACGTCCAGGGCGCGCCCCCACCGGCGATGATGCAGCACGCGATGGATGCGGTGACCGCCGGCCGCTATGTCCTCGAGGGGATCCGCCACAACGCGCTCTACATCCTGAGCCATCCGGAGTTCCGGGACGTGATCGCCGCACGCCACGCGGCGGTCCTCGCGGCCGTGCCGAACGAGCCGATCGACGAGGCGCGCGCGGACTCGATCCGCTGGATTCTCTCGAATCCGATCTACGACCGGAGCGCCTGATCGTGAGCGGCGCGGGACTCGTATTTCTCATCGATGTGGACAACACGCTGCTCGACAACGATCAGCTCGTCCGCGACCTCATGGACCATCTCGAGCGCGAATACGGCGCGGCGAGCCGCGAGCGCTACTCGCAGATCCTCGAGCAGGTCAGAGCGCGGCTCGGCTATGTCGATTACCTGGGCGCGCTTCAGCAGTACCGCGAGGAACATCTGGACGACCCGCGGCTTCTTCAGATGTCCTCGTTCCTCGTGGACTATCCCTTCGCGAGCCGTCTGTACCCGGGCACGCTCGATGTTCTGAAGCATCTCGACGCGTGGGGGACGACCGTTATCCTGTCGGACGGCGATGTGGTCTTCCAGCCGAGAAAGGTG
>JASHTA010000321.1 GCA_030040795.1 Gammaproteobacteria bacterium
GATGGCGCGCATGTTGCGGATCGGAACGCGCTCGGCGAGCAGCGACTGCAGGACCTTCACGAGCACCGCCATCGGCAGCACGCGGGGTACCAGGTCCTCGACCAGCTTCGGAGCGCTCTTGCCGAGGGTGGCGAGCAGGTGCTGGACTTCCTCGTGGCCGAGCAGCTCGTGCGCGTGGGTCTGGATGATGTGGCTCAGGTGCGTCGCGATCACCGTGCTCGCATCGACGACGGTGTAGCCGAACTGCTGCGCATGGTCGCGCTCGCCGGGCTCGATCCACACGGCCTCCATACCGAACGCGGGATCGCGCGCGGCGACTCCCTTCAGCTGTCCGAACACTCGGCCCGGATTGATCGCGAGATCGCGGTCCGGGTAGATGGTGCTCTCGCCGAGGGGCACGCCGCCGAGCTTGATGCGGTAGGCGTTCGGCTGCAGATCGAGATTGTCGCGAATGTGCACGGCGGGCACGAGGAAGCCGAGCTCTTGCGAGAGCTTGCGGCGCACGCCGCGGATGCGAACGGTGAGATCGCCGTTCTGCGCTCGATTGACGAGCGGCACGAGCCGGTAACCCACCTCCAGGCCGAGCAGGTCGACGGGCTGCACGTCGTCCCACGAGAGCTCGCGCTGCTCCGGGGAAGGCGCGGGCGTCTTGGGCGCGGCGGCCTTGGCCGCGGCGGCCGCCTCGCGCCGCTTGCGAATCGTGTAGGCGCCGGCGCCGCAGAGTGCGGAGATCGTGAGAAAGGCGAAATTGGGCATGCCGGGAACGAGCCCCATCACGGCGAGCAGGCCGCAGGCGACCGCGAGCGTCCGCGGATGCCCGAAGAGCTGCCGCGAGAGCTCCCCGCCCATGTCCTGCTTGCCCGACATGCGCGTGACGATGATGGCCACCGCGGTAGAGAGCAGCAGCGCCGGAATTTGCGCGACGAGCCCGTCGCCGATCGTCAGAAGCGTATAGGTGCGCGCCGCATCGGCGAACGGCATGCCGTGACCGATGACGCCGATCCCGAGGCCGCCGCAGATGTTGATGAAGAGGATCAGGATTCCCGCCACCGCATCGCCGCGCACGAACTTGCTCGCGCCGTCCATGGATCCGTAGAAGTCGGCCTCGGCCCGCACCTCGGCGCGGCGCTGGCGCGCCTCGTCCTGAGTGATGAGGCCGGTGTTGAGGTCGGCGTCGATCGCCATCTGCTTGCCGGGCATGGCGTCGAGGGTGAAGCGCGCGCTCACCTCGGAGATGCGGCCGGATCCCTTGGTCACGACGACGAAATTGATGATGGTGAGGATGATGAAGACCACGACGCCGACGGCGAAGTTGCCCCCGATCACGAACTCGCCGAAGGACTGGATCACCCTGCCTGCCGCGCCCGGCCCATTGTGCCCGTGCAACAGCACCACGCGCGTCGAGGCGACGTTGAGCGCGAGGCGCAGCAGTGTCGCAAGCAGCAGCACCGTCGGAAACACGCCGAAGTCGATCGGCCGCGCGATGTAGAAGACGGCGACCACGATCATGATCGAGAGCGCGATGTTGAACGTGAACAGCACATCGAGCGCGAGCGGCGGCAGCGGCAGGATGACCATCGCGAGCACCGCGAGGACCCCGGCGGGCACTCCGATGCCCGCGCGCAGCAGATCGCGTATCGGGGGCAGGGTCGGCTTTGCCGCCACGTCGGCCATGGCTCAGTGCCTCGTCTCGCCGACCGCCGGATCGATTCTCGGCGGCGCGGGTGGCGTCGCGCCCGTGCGGCGGGCGGTGCGCAGCTGGTAGACGTACGTGAGGACCTGCGCGACAGCGACATACAGCGAGGTGGGGATCTCCCCGCCGATCGGCACCACTCGATGCAAGGCGCGCGCGAGCGGCGGGGCCTCGAAGATCGGCACCTGATTCTCGACTGCTACGTCGCGGATGCGGGCGGCGACCTCATCCATGCCTTTCGCGACGACGATCGGCGCCCGCATCCGCTGCTCGTCGTAGCGCAGCGCTACGGCGAAGTGCGTCGGATTCGTGACGACGACGTCCGCCTTGGGAACTTCGTGCATCATGCGCCGCTTGGCGGCCTCTTGCTGGGCTCTGCGGACGCGGCCCTTCATCTCGGGTGAGCCCTCGTTCTGCTTGAGCTCGTCGCGGATCTCCTGCCGGCTCATGCGCAAGCGTTGCTTGTGGCTCCAGAGCTGCCAGGGAACGTCCACCGCCGCGATCAGCGCGAGCGAGATGGAGAAAGCGAGCAGCGCGTCCCCGCCGAGAGTGACGGCATGCGCAATGGCGACGCGCATCGGCTCGGCGCCAAGCGCAGCGAGCTCGGAGGCGTTGCCTTTGAGAAAGAGCACCGCAACGAGAGCCACGAGCAGGAACTTCGCGACCGCCTTGGCGAGCTCCACTCCGCCGCGCAGCGAGAACACGCGCTGCAAGCCGCTCACGGGAGACAGGCGCGTGAAGTCAGGCACGAGCGCCTCGAGCGACAGATTCCAGCCGCCGAGCGTGATCGGCGCGAGCAATGCGGCGACGAGCGTCAGGCCGAGAATGGGCGCGACGGCCACGCCCGCCCGCGCCGCGCTCGCTGCAAGGCTCGGGACGAGCCACGAGGGGTCGAGCGTCTGCTCGCGGCTCAAGGCGAGACCCGAGCGCATGATGTCGTTCAGCTCGCCCGCGATGTGGGTGCCGATGAAGTGCAGGCCGATGCCCCCGATCAGTACCACGGCGGCGGTCGAGAGCTCCGGTGAGCGCGGCAGCTGGCCGTGCCGGCGCGCCTCCTCCAGGCGCTTCGGCGTCGGTTGCTCGGTGCGTTCCTGGGCCGGGTTCTCAGCCATGCATCAGACTCCGAGTCCGAGGAGCTGGCGTGCGAGGGAGAAGGCCTCGCCGATCAGCCTGACGAAGGTCGATTGCAGCATCGGCAGGCTCGCGAACACGATGACGAGCCCGAGGATGAGCGAGACCGGGAAGCCCACCGCGAACGGATTGAGCGAGGGTGCCGCGCGGCTCATGACGCCGAAAGCGAGGTTCACGATCGTGAGAGCGGTGACGCCGGGCAGCGCGATGACCAGTGCGCCCTCGAAGAGCTGCGTCCCCCACTGCGCGAGCTGCCACAGGCCGTGCGTGCCGAGGCTTGCGGTGCCGACGGGCAGCGTGCGGAAGCCATCCGCGAGGACCTCGATGATGAGCAGGTGGCCGTTGAGCGCGAGGAAGGTGAGCAGGACGAGGATGCTGTAGAACTGGCCGACCACCGGGGTCTCGGTGCCGTGCACCGGATCGAGGTTGTAGGCGAACGAGAGCCCCATGCTGTTCCCGAGCAGCTGGCCTCCGAGCGTCACGGCGTCGAAGATGATCTGCAGCGAGAAGCCGAGCGCAACGCCGACCACAATCTGCTGTACGGTGACGATCACTCCCCGTGCGGAGAGCGGCTCGATGCCGGCGGGCGCCGGCACGAGCGGCGCCACGAGCAAGGCGACGCCGGCCGCGAGCACGACCCGCACTCGTGCCGGAACGCCGGGCGCGCCGAATGCAGGCGCCACCATGAAGCAGGCGCCTATGCGCACGAAGGGCCAGAAGAGCTGTCCGAGCCAGGCGCCGAGCTGTCCGGTCGTGAGTGCGATCATGCCGGCCCCTAGTTGATCAGCCCCGGGATGCTCGCGATGAGCTCGTGGGTGTAGCTCACGAGCTGCTTCAGCATCCAGGGTCCCGCCACGACGAGCGCGAGGGAGACGGCAAGGAGCTTCGGGATGAACGAGAGCGTCATCTCGTTGATCTGGGTTGCGGCCTGGAACGCGCTCACGAGAAGTCCCGTGACGAGCGCGGTGAGGAGCAGCGGCGCGGAGAGAAGGAGAGTGATCTCGAGCGCGCGCTGGGCGATGGCCATGACGGTCTCGGGTGTCATGAGTAGAAGCTCGCGGCAAGCGTGCCCATCACCAGCGACCAGCCGTCGACCAGAACGAAGAGCATGAGCTTGAAGGGCAGGGAGATGAGCACCGGCGAGAGCATCATCATGCCCATCGACATGAGGACGCTCGCGACGACGAGATCGATGATCACGAATGGAATGAAGATGAGAAAGCCGATGATGAACGCGGTCTTCAGCTCGCTCGTGACGAAGGCCGGCACGAGAACGGTGAGCGGCACGTCCTGTGGCGTCGCATAGCCCTTGCCGCCCGAGATGCGCACGAACGTCGCGATGTCGCTCTCGCGCGTCTGCTCGAGCATGAAACGCTTGAGCGGCACGACGGCCGTCTCGAGCGCCGTGCCCGCATCCATCTTTCCGGCGATGTAAGGCTGGACGGCCTGCTGGTTGATGCGGTCGACGACCGGCGCCATGACGAACAACGTCAGGAACAGAGAGATGCCGAGGAGCACCTGATTCGGGGGCGTCTGTCCCGCGCCGAGCGCCTGTCGCAGAATGCTGAGCACGATCATGATGCGGGTGAACGCCGTCATCATGAGCAGGATGGCGGGCAGCAGAGTCACTGCCGTCATGAGCAGCAGCACCTGCACGGTGAGCGAGTAGGTCTCGCCGCCTCCGGGCGAGCTGTGGACGGTGACGGCGGCGATGCCGGGGTCGGCGACCGCGACGGGGGCGAGCGCTGCCAACGGGGCGAGCAGCAGCGCGGTCGCCAGCACTTTACGGATCGATCGGCGAGCCCCTGGCGTCATGACTTGCCCAGGCTCTTCAGCAGGAGCGCGCGGAAGCTCGGTCGATCGGGGGCAGCGCGACTTGCGCCTCCCACGTCGACGGGTTCCGGCAGCACGTGCAGCGTGTTGACCTGTCCCGGCGCAACGCCGACGAGCAGCTGCGCCGGGCCGACCTTGATCAGCACGGCGCGTTCCTTCGGGCCGATGCGCACCTCGGCGAGCACGGCGAGCGCTTCGGCGCGCCCCGCAACCGCGCGCACGCGCCGGACCAGCCAGGCGAGCGCGAAGATCGCGGCGAGCACGATCGCGAGGGCGACTGTCACTTCGCCGAGTCCGCCGAGACTCGCGGGCGAGGGCCCGCTCGCCAGGTCAGGCGCCGCAAACGGGTGCGCGGCGGAGGCGGCCGCCTGGGCCGCGGTCGCCGAAGTGGCCTGGATCGCGGTCGCCGAAGCCACCCGGGCCACGGTCGCCGAAGCCGCGCGAGCCGCCGAGCCTG
>JASHTA010000322.1 GCA_030040795.1 Gammaproteobacteria bacterium
GCACGCAACTGGGATTACCGCTTCAGCTGGATACGCGACTCGGTCTTCACGGTGCACACGCTGTCGGGACTGGGGCTCGGAGCGGAGGCCGACGGATTCCGCCGCTTCATCCAACGCAGCGCCGCGGGTAACGCGGAGGACCTCCAGGTGCTCTATGCCGTTGACGGCCGGCGGCGCACGGTCGAGATCGAGCTCGATCACCTCGACGGCTGGCGCGGCTCGCGTCCGGTGCGCTTCGGCAACGGCGCCGCCCGGCAGTACCAGGCCGATATGTTCGGACTGGTCCTCGAGCTCTCGTGGCGGTGGAGCGAGCGCGGCCGCCCGGAGGCCGAGGAGTACTGGACCTTCTTGCGGGGCGTCGTCGAGGCCGCCGTCTCGAAATGGCACCTGCCCGACCGCGGTATCTGGGAGATTCGCTCGCGCCCGCGGCACTTCGTGCACTCGAAGGTCATGTGCTGGGCCGCCGTGCATCGGGGCATCGCTCTGGCGGAGCGCTACTCGCTGCCGGCCCCGCTGCGCCGCTGGCGCAAGGTGCGCGAGGAGATTCGCCGCGCCATCGAGTCTCGGGGCATCGACCGCGCGCGCGGCCACTTCGTGGCCAGCTTCGGAAGCACCGATCTGGACGCCGCGCTGCTGCTCATTCCGAGCGTGGAGTTCGTTCCGTACGACGACGAGCGGATGCGGCGCACGACGGATGCGATTTACCGCAACCTCCGCAAGAGCGGGCTCATTCTGCGCTATCGCGCTGCGGACGGGCTCCCGCCCGGCGAGGGCGTCTTTCTCGCCTGCACGTTCTGGCTCGCCGAGTGCCTCGCGCATCAGGGCCGGCGGAACGAGGCTCGCGCGCTGTTCCAGCGTGCGAGCGCGTGCGCGAACGATCTCGGCCTGTTCGCCGAGGAGTTCGACTCTCGCGCCCAGCAGCTGCTCGGAAACTTTCCCCAGGGGCTCACGCACCTCGCTCACATCTCCGCGGCGCTTGCGGTCGACGGATCCGCAGTGCCGCTCGAACGCGCGGCCGGCGATCTGCCGGCGGCGGGGTCCCCGGCTCGACGATAGAGGAGCCGGCTCCGCGCGCGGAAGGGGGTCCTTTTAGAGGCCGGGTATCGCTCTTGCTGGACAGTGCTCGAGCGAGGCCGATTTGCCGTGGACGAACAGACCAAGCGCTCATCGCTCCGGCACGGCGCGCGAGTGCTCTGGGCGCTGATCCGCGATAGCGCTCAAGCGTGGATCGACGACCGGGCGACCCGCAAAGGCGCCGCTCTCGCCTACTACATGGCCTTCTCGATAGCGCCGATGCTGATCATCGCGACGGCGATCGCCGGGCTGGTCTTCGGCGATGCCGCCGCAAGAGGGCAGATCTTCATTCAGGCGAGGAGCCTGCTCGGGGCGAGCGGCGCCCAAGTCGTGCAGGCGATGGTGGCGAGCGCCGGCCGCCCCGGCACGGGTACGCTGCCCGCGATCCTCGGAGGGGTGACCCTCCTCATCGGAGCGACGAGTGCCCTGGCAGAGCTCAAGGACGGTCTCGATCAGATCTGGCACACGCAGGCCGAGAGAGCCTACGGATTCTGGCGTTACTTGTGGGATTTCGCGCAGACGCGGCTGCTTTCGATCGGGATCATCCTCACGCTCGGCTTCCTCCTGCTCATCTCTCTGGTCCTCAGCGCGCTGCTCGAGGGCCTCGGGCACGCGCTCGGGGTGAGCGACACCGCCGATCTGTTGCTGCAAATCCTCGATTTCCTGCTCTCCTTCGCACTGGTCACCGCGCTTTTCGCGACCATCTACAAGGTGCTGCCGTCCGTGCAGCTCGCCTGGCGCGACGTGATCATCGGGGCCGCCGTCACGGCCCTGCTCTTCACGGCCGGCAAGCACGTGATTGGCGTGTATCTCGGCAACCGCGCGGTGACGTCAATGTATGGCGCCGCGGGCTCGCTGCTCGTGGTGCTGATCTGGGTCTACTACTCCGCACAGATTTTCCTCTACGGGGCGGAGTTCACGAAGGTCTATACCCTGCGCTTCGGGTCCCTGCGGCGGACGCCTTGATTCCGGAGGGGCGATCGGTGAGATTAGCGATCATCGCATGCCGTGAGCTCATGGACCGCGAACGCCGATGAACTCCGAACCCTGGGAAATCGTCACGGTCGTCCCCGACACGCTCTCCGCGCAGGCGTTGCTCGGGCTGTTTGCCTCCGAGGGTATCCGCGCCCGCGTGCAGACGGACAGCGAGCTGCTCGGCGCGGCGCGGCGGTGCCACGTCCTCGTGCCGAGCAAGGCCATCGGCCGGGCGCGGTGCCTGCTTTGGCAAACGCGCTTCTCGGACGAGGAGCTCTCCGCGCTCGCGATGGGCGAGGCTTCGAGTGAGGCTCTGGGCGAGGCTCTGGACGAGGCTTTGCGCGAGGCGCACGAGCGCGGCTGACGGATCGCCGATGCGAGCTCAGGACCTCACTTCGGCCATCACGGCTGTATTCATCATCGGAATGGTCTGGTTCCGAACGCGCATGCACTACCTGAACCGCAGCGGCCTCAAGCTCCAGCGCGCCGGCCGGGTCTACTTCGCGGGGGTGCTGGCCGTGCTGGCCGCCGGTTGGTTCGCCGCTCCGCCGATCGGCCGTTCGGTGTGGCCGGCTGCCGGCAGCGACTCGACGATCATGCGCGTCCTCTGGTTCCTCGCGACGTACTATCTCTTCATCGTCGTGCATCGGGCACTTCAGAGCCGCCGCATCGAAATCTTCAGCGCAGGCGAGCATCCCCCGAGCGGCCCGCCGTGAGCGAGCCTGCGGCTGCGGTGGAAGTCGGGGCAGTTCGCGCCGCAACGGCGGAGCTCGTCGAGGCCTTCGCGCGGCTGCTCCCGCAGCTCTCCTCTTCTGCACGACCGCTGACGCTGCCGGACCTCGAGGACATCATTTCCGCGCCTTGCAACACGCTTCTCATCGCGCGCGACCCCGCCGCGGGCGACCGTATCGTCGGCACGCTGACGCTCGTGATGTTCCGGATTCCCACGGCACGGCGCGCGTGGATCGAGGACGTGGTGGTCGACTCCGAGGCGCGCGGCCGAGGTGTCGGCGAGGCGCTCACTCGCGCCGCCGTGCGACTCGCGCAGCAGGGTGGCGCGAAAACGATCGATTTGACCTCGCGCCAAGCGCGCGTCGCGGCGCACCGCTTGTACGAGAAGGCGGGCTTTCACGTTCGCGACACGAGCGTGTACCGCTACGGACCGAAGCCGGCCTCGTGACGTCCCTGGCTGACGTCCCCGTTCAAATCAAATCCACTGGTTTACTTCGCACGTTGTAAACTCAGACGCCTCCGCAGGAACACATGAGCGCAATGATGGAAGAGTCGCCGCGCCGCCATCTCATTACGGTGGACGAGTACCACCGGATGGGGGAGACCGGCATCCTCGGTCCGGACGCGCGTGTCGAGTTGATCGAAGGAGAGATCATCGACATGCCGCCCATGGGACCGCCGCACGGCGCGGAAATCACCGTGCTCACTCAACTCCTCGTCCGCGCAGTCGGCGACCTCGCGATCGTGCGCTGCCAGCTGCCCATTCTCCTCGACGAGCGGTCCGAGCCCGTGCCGGACTTCGTTCTCGTGAAGCCTCGCGCCGACTTCTACTCCACGCGTCATCCCAACGCGACGGACACGCTGCTCATCGTCGAGGTGAGTCACACGACGCTGCGATACGATCGGAAGGTGAAAGTGCCGCTCTACGCGCGGCACCTCGTTCCGGAAGTCTGGATCGTCGATATCGGCGGCGAGCAGATTCACTTCTTCCGCTCTCCGGTCGATGGCCAGCACGCCGACGCGTCGACCACGCGGCAGCCGGTGGCGACAGCACTCTCGGCGCTGCCCGGCGTGACGGTCGATCTGTCGCAAGTATTGCGCGATCGCCCAGGGCGCCGCGCAAGTACCGCCGATTGAGTTGCCCTGCGCCCGCTACAGGATGTAGCGGCTCAAGTCCTCGTCCTTCACGAGATTGCCGAGGTGATCATCGACGTACTTGGCGTCGATCGTGATGCCTGCGCCATTCTGCTCGCTCGCCTCGTACGACACCGTCTCGAGCAGGCGCTCCATGACGGTGTGCAGCCGGCGCGCGCCGATGTTCTCGGTGCGCTCGTTCACGTCAAAGGCGATCTCCGCGATCCGTCGCACTCCATCGGGTGAGAACTCGACTTTCACGCTTTCCGTCGCGAGAAGGGCCTTGTACTGCGCAGTGAGCGAGGCATCCGGCTCGGTGAGGATGCGGACGAAATCCTCGACCTTGAGCGAGTCGAGCTCGACCCGGATCGGCAGCCGGCCCTGAAGCTCCGGGATGAGATCGGACGGCTTGGAGAGGTGGAATGCGCCGGAGGCGATGAACAGAATGTGATCGG
>JASHTA010000323.1 GCA_030040795.1 Gammaproteobacteria bacterium
CGACAGCGGCAGGTAGGCGAACGCGGCGCTCGAGTCCAGCGCCGCGTCGGTGAGATAGCGGACATTCTCACGCCTCCAGGCCGGCGCGAACGCGATGAGCGCGTCCAATCCCGCCGTTGCGAGGGCACTCCGTATCCGGCCGGCGCGCCACTGCATCTCCGCGGCGGGCGGCGTACTCGACTTGCTCTGCATCATGCATCCTCCCTACCGGCGAGCGGGACTGCGCCGCTCGGGGTGATCTCCGCGGTCTCGGCCGCCGCGAGGACGCCGGCCTCCCCAGCGAGCGACAGGGTGACGCACACGGCTTCGCCTTCCCTGAGCGGCCGCTCCGCGTCCTTGCCCAAGCGGTATAGTCCGCGCGTCTCGATGTCCGGATGTGGAATGCACGAGAGCGCGGGGGTATAGAGACCGCCCACCTCGCTCGCGGCAAGCCGGGCGAGCTGCACTTCGGTGATGCCTGGTCTCGCGGCGTCGAGCGCCGAGCGCAAGACGCGGCACGCCACATCCGCGGACTGCCCGCCGCGCGGCCACGAGTGGCGTAACCAAACGTGCCGATACTGGCCGATCGCATCCGCGTACTCGCTGCCATCGAGCAGCTGGCCACAGGTCACCGTCGCATCCTGAAAGCCCGCGCGCCGGATGTTGCGCACGGCCATGGACGTGCGCCCGCGAGCATCGCCGCCACGCTCCCAGGTGAGGCTCATCGCCTTCTGCAGCAGTCGAGCGCCGCGCCGCAGGAAAGTCATCTCCTCGGCCGAACGAAGGAGCCGCTGGTCGCGCACGACACTGCCGAGATCCGTCAGCTCGGCCTGCGGCGCCGCGCTTTGCAGCTCTGCAACGAGACTGTTCGGCCACCAGGACAGATCGACGATTGCGATCCGGCCCGCCCGGCCCCCGGTCTGCTGATCCAGGAGCTTGCCGATGCCGTCCGCAAGCCGCGGAACGCTGCGAATGTCCGTCAATATTGACGTCCTCCGCATCCAGGGCTGCACCCGCTTGGAAAGCTTCGTGATCAGAACGGGCCCACTTTGAAGCGGCACGGCGAGCACCGCCTCGTTCCAGTAGAGAGCGAGGTTGGTGAGAAAGTGGATATCGCCCGAGCGCGAGACGTCCCCGTAAAGCAGCGCGACCTGGGCGCCCGAGCCCTCGAGGCGCTCGCGCACCGCATCGAGCCGCGCGGCAAAGACGGACGGAGCAGTCTCGGACGGATCGAGCACCACGAGTCCGCGCTTCATTTATCGCCCTCCACCAGTCGCGACCCCACGGCGATGATGCCGCCGGCTCGCAGCATCTCGAGCAGGAAGGGATCGGTGCGGTTGCCCTGGAGCACTTGTCCCGTCCGCTGAACCTTCACCTGCCCGCCGGGCACGTCCACTTCCAGCACGTCGCCCTCGACCGTGGCTGCATGGATTCCCGGGGCTTCGAGGATGGGCAGCCCCACCTCGAACGCATTGCGATAGAACGTTCGCGCGAAGCTCTCCGCGACCACGCAGGAAATGCCCGTCGCACGCAGCGCACGCACCGCGATGGCGCGTCCGGAGGACTGTCCGAAGTGCCGCCCGGCCACCAGCACGTCGCCAGCCTTCACCCCGGCAGCGAATGCGGGGTTCGCGTCCTCGAGCACGTACCGTGCGATCTCGTCGAGCCGCAGGAAGACGCGATGGGACTTGACGATCTGATCGGTCGGTACGAAATCGCCGACGCTCCAGCAGCGGCCCTTGAACTGGAAGTCGGTCATAGCACGTCTCGAGCGTCGGTGATGCATCCGCGCAGCGCGGAGGCGCCCACCGTGAGCGCCGAGGCGAGGTACATGCTCGCCGCCGCGCTGCCGTTGCGGCCGGGAAAGTTTCGCGAGTGCGTGGAGATCATGCTCTCGCCCGCCGCCATCGCTCCCATGTTCACGTTCTGGTTCGAGCCGGTGCTCGGCGGGAACCACATCGCGCCGGCCTCGTGCAACAACTCCACCAACCCTTCCCGGAGGGCCTCGCCGAACGCCGCCCGACTCGCGGGCACCACGTTCAGCCGAACGTCCGGATGGACTCTCTTGCCCTCGAGGACGCGTGCGAGCAGGCGAATGTCCTCGATCCGGCCCCCGCCGTGACCGCCGATCTCCGCCCACTGGATCGGCTGGCCCGCCACCGCGGTGACCGGCTTCACGTTGCCGACGGTCGGCGGGCAGGCGATCTGCGGCTCGAGACGCGACACGTCGTACTGCCGGACTTCCTCGGGCCGCCGGCGACTCGGCGGGACGATATCGAGTCCCTCCCAGTGCCCCATCGCGTGCTGTGCTCGTGCGAACTCGAACACCTTCTCATCGGGCTCGGCGTAGCCGCACTTCGCTCCCACGTCGACCGTGATGAGAGGCAGCAGCCAGCGATCGAACAATTCGAGCTCGTCTACGAAGGGTCCCGCGAACTCGAGAGCTTTGTAGATGGCCCCGCCTTCGCCGATCTGCCCGACCAGCCAAAGCGCCACGTCTCGAGGAGTGCTGCCCTCCGGCAATCTGCCATCGAGCTCGATCCGCAGGGTCGCGGGAACGCGAAACCAAGCCTTGCTGTGCGGGAACACCATGCCGGCGTGACAGTCGTTTCCGACGGCGACGGCAAAGGCACCGAGGGCACCGTGCACCGGGGTGTGGCTGTCGGAGCCGACCACGACCATGCCGGGGCCGATGAAGCCTTCGCGCACCACGGCGTTGTGGATATTGCCGCTGCCGCAATCGAGCAGCCTGATGCCGTACCGGACCGCCCACTCGCGGTTCGACTGGAGCACTTCGGCCTCGCGCTCTCTCGGCGGCGAGAAGATATGATCGAACACCATGACCACCCGGTCGGGATGCTTCAACGGTTGTTTGACCTTCTCCTCGTAGACACGTGACGTCATGTAGCCGCTGAGGTCGTGCATGATCATCCGGTCGACTTCCGCGATCACGATGTCGCCGGGCTGCACCCGCCGCTTACCGCTCGCCCGGGCGAGAATGCTCTCGATCAGGTTCACGGCAAAATCTCGCGTGGATCGGTAATCACGCCCGTGATGGCCGATGCCGCGGCGGTCGCGGGACTCGCCAGATAGATGTCGGAGTCGTAGCTGCCCATCCTGCCGCGGAAATTGCGGTTCGCGGTGGAGAGCGTCGCTTCGCCCTTGTCCATCGCGCCGCCGTCGCCGGCACAGGCGCCGCATCCCGGGTTGGTGATGACGGCGCCGCACTCGATGAGCGCCGAGAGCACCCCGCTGTCGGCCGCCTGCTTCATCGTATCCCGGGAGCCGGGAGTGACCAGCAGGCGCACCCCCGTGGCAACCTTCCTGCCCCGCAGGATGCTGGCGGCTTCCACCAGATCGTCGTACTTCGCGTTCGCGCAGGAGCCGATGAACACCTGGTCGAGCTTCGTTCCGGCGACCTCGCTCACCGGGCGCACGTTATCGACGGTGTGCGGGCAGGCGACTTGCGGCTCGAGCGCACTGGCATCGACCGCGAGCTCGCGCGTGTACCGCGCGCCCTCGTCCGGCAAGAGCGCGTGGCGCGCGGGATCGGCGACACCGGCCCGCTCCAGGTATTCGTACGTCATGGCGTCCGGGCGCACGTACGCGTTCTTCGCGCCAAGCTCCATCGCGAGGTTGCAGAGCGTCATGCGCTTGGAGATCGACATGTCCTGGACCAGGCTGCCCTCGAACTCGACCGACAGGTAGTTCGCCCCGTCAGCCGTGAGATCGCCGATCAGCCTCAACATGATGTCCTTCGGATAAACGCCTCGCGCCAGCGTGCCCGAAAGGGTGACCTTCATGGATTCCGGAACCTTCATCCACAGGACGCCGGTCACCCAGGTCGCCGTGATCTCGCTGAAGCCGACACCCGTGCCGAAAGCGCCGAGGGCGCCGTAGATCGTCGAGTGCGAATCCGTGCCGATGATGACCTCGCCGGGGCGAACCAGCCCGCGCTCCATGAGCACCAGATGCGCGATGCCCGCGTTCACGTCGTGGAAGCTTCCCACCCCGTGGCGGCGCGCGAATTCCCGGCACAGGCGGTGATAGCCCGCGACCTGCGCGGTTGGAGCGGGGGAGATATGGTCCATGACCATCGCGATCCGATCCGGATAGCGGATGCTCGCGCCCGGGAGCTTCTCGAAAGTCTTGATGCAGCGCCAGCTCGCGGTATGGCTCATGTAAAGGTCGGGCTCGACCTCGACGATCGCCCCGGGCACGAGGCCGGAGGAGCCGGACGCGCGCTCGAGCACCTTCTGCGCGAAAGTCCTCGCGGCGATCAACGCCGGGACTCCTCTTCCAGCCTGCGGGCGACGTAGGGAATCAGTCCCCCGGCACTGAGGATCCGAGTCAAATTCTCGGGATAGGCGGGAAAGGCGAACGTGCCGCCCCGCGTCTCGACGTTACCCGCCGCGACGTTCACGAAGACCTCGTCGCCGTCGGTGATGTGCGCGACCGCGGCGGCCGATTGCACGGCGACGAGCCCGGTATTGATGGCGTTACGGAAAAACACGCGCGCAAAGGACTCCGCGATGACGGCTTCGATGCCCGCGCCGACGAGGCAGCTCGCGGCCTGCTCGCGCGCGCTGCCACAGCCGAAATTCTTGCCGGCGACCAGCACCTTCGCGGCGAGCACACGATCCTGGAAACTGCGCCCCAAGGGCTCGAACGCGTGCGTCGCGAGCTCGGCAGGATCGATGCTGGTGAGGTAGCGGCCGGGAATGATCACGTCGGTATTGACGTGGTCGCCTACCTTCACGCAGACGCCGCCCACCCGCCGCACCCCCTCGCCCCGAGCCGCCTCGCTCATGGTGTGGTCGCCTCGAGAAACCACTCGGTCGGTACCTCTCGTCCGAGACCCTGCTCCTTCGCGAGCTGATAGACCCGTGCGCCGACCGCTGCGAACTGCAGGCCCATGCCGGTGTTGTTGGCGAAAAGGGTGATCTCGGCATCGCTCCGGCGGCCCGCCGCCTTGCCTGCCAGCAGGTCGCCGATCGAGGCGATGTCGTCCATCGTGATGCGACCACGCTTGATCGGACCCAAGATATCGACCTGATTGTCGTGCACGATCTGCTCCTTCGATGTGACGACGATCCGCTGCGCGCGGTCGAAGGTCGTATCGTCCAGCTCGCGCCGCATCGCAGTGCCATCGGGTGAGGTGATCGCGGTCACATGGACGCCGGCCTTGAGCCACTCGCCCGAGAAGCACGGCTCCATCGTCGCCGTGGCGCACGTGACGAGGTCGCAGCCCTCCACCGCCTGGCGGGGCTCGCTCACCGCGACGATCTTCACTCGCTTGAAGTTCCCCGCCTGCGCGGCCACGAACCGCGCCCTGTGCGCTGGCGTCGGACTGTAGACGCGGACCTCCTCGATGGAGGGGCGTACGTGAAGGAACGCATGCAGATGCGCCTCGGCTTGCCACCCCGAGCCGAACAGGCCGGCCACCCGCGCCCTGCTCGGGGCGAGCTCGCGGATGCCCAGTGCCGACGTTGCGCCCACACGCCACTTCTGCACGAAGCTGTCGTGCATGACGCACAAGGGCTCGAGCGTGCTCATGCT
>JASHTA010000324.1 GCA_030040795.1 Gammaproteobacteria bacterium
GCACTTGTGAGCCAGTTACGGTGCAGCGCCGCGCCGTAGGGATAACACGAAGGACCTCATCGTCGACTTTGGCGGCGGGACGGGCCTCCTGACCCGCCTGCTTCGGGACATGGGATGGTCGGTTCTGTGCCACGACCCCTACCACAAGCCTCTCTTCGTGGATGCATTCCACATCCGAACGGTCGAGGGGCTGAGCCCAAGAGCAATCATTGCCTTGGAAGTTTTCGAGCATTTCGAAGACCCTCGAGGCTCCCTGCTCGCCTTGCTCCGGTCGGCTCCCATCATCCTCTTCACGACCGAGCTCTACACGGGCCAGGGACAGAACTGGCCTTACCTGTCAACCGACTCAGGTCAGCACATCTTCTTTTTCTCCCCGCAGGCCATTCAACTGGTAGCCCAGCTGAACGGGTTCCTGACCTTCAGCGCCGGGATGCTCAAGTATCTCATCCATGAGAGCGTGGTTGACACGGGAGCGGCGAAGGAGCGGCTGCACGCCGCGATAGCCGCAAGCGCGAACGTCGAGGCCGGGCTTCACGGCTTCGCTCGCTACCTCCGCAACCCCTATCTCTACGTCTCAACCGATCACCCTCAGGAGCTGGAGCACTTCCATAAAACCGAGGGCAACGCCAAAACTGCCGCGTAGATTCGCGGCAAATGATGGGATTCAGACCGGCACGGTGACGTGCTTGCCGCCGAAGACGGCTTGCCAGCTCTCGATCTCGCTCACCACCACGTCGTCGGTCGCATGGGCAAGGTCGGCTGCGCGCCCGTAGTCGAGCGCGCTGTCCGGAGCGGCCAGCCATTGCGCGATGCGTGTGTGCAGAGTCTGGAGCTTCTCGGAGGTCACGCGGGAGATCGCGGCGAAGCGCTCGAAGTCTCCGAAGTAACGAATGGCGGCGACCGCACCGCCGAACGTCGGCAGAAGGACCGCAAGGAAGGTGAAGAGGTCCGATAGGCGGCCGGCGATACCGGGCGGCCAGAGATGCAGCGCGCCACCGCCCTTCAGGACGAGGTAAGTGGCGACGGCCACGATCGCGAGCGAGAACAGTCCCTCGGAGAGCTTGTCGAGCCTGTGATGCACGGCGGCGAGGCGCTTGGCTTTCGCGATGTGATAGTCGCGCTGCCGCACGACGTGCTGATGCAGCAGATCGCCCACGGCGCGACGCAAGTAGCCCTGCGTCACGGCGAGATGCGGCAGGCCCACATCGCGCAGGCCGTGGCGCGCATACCATTCGGGCCAGGAGGTCTCGGTCCCCTGCGGCCAGCGCCCGGAGGCGCGTGAGACCCCCAGCATCAACAAAATCGGAGCGTGCCGCAGGTATTCCGCGACACGCCGGGTCTCGAACCACCGCGAGTGCCAGCGGCGCTTCTGTCCGGTGAGAGTGATGGCGAGAATGGCGCAGAGGAGAGCCAGCTCGAACACGGCGAAGGGCCACTTGCCCTCGGAGCCGGCGAAAGGCAGATAAGCGAGGCCGCCGACGATCGCGAGCGGCGCGAGCAGGAAGTTGGCGATCATGCTGCCGCGGTAGGTGTCGGAGAGCTGAGCCGAAACGCCGTCGGCCCATGCGAAGCGGCGCAGGATCGCCGTTTCGACGTTCGCGATGTAGTCCTCCTCCTGGCCGGGCAGGGCACTGGCCTGCGCGAGCAGCTTTGCGGCGCTACCGGAGGCGATGTCGTCCGGAGTCTCGTAGCTCTGCCGCAGGCTTCTCAATCGGCGCTTGAGCGTGTCCTCGCCGAACAAGGCCTCTATGCGCCGATAGAGATGCCACAAGGGATTGCTCCGGCGCGCCAGCCGCTCGCGATCGAGGCTCGCGGGACTGGACAGCGGACGATGGCGGGGCCGACGGCCGTGGTGGGCGCCAGGGTTGCGCGCGGGCGCCGGGTGCAAAGCCGCGCGTACCAGCGCTTGCAATTGAGCCTGGCGGCCAGCGATCTCGTGCGACGGCGCGACCGCAGTCGACGCGACCTTCGTGTCGGTCAGCGCTTCGGGGCCGAGCAGAATGCGCCACCGAGCCGGTGCGTTGGCATCGATCCACACGACGGGCGCGCCCATTTCGAGAGCCGCCTGGATCGTATGGCCTGTACCACCCACGAAGGCGCGGCTCGCACCGTCCCACACCGCAACCAGCAGGTCGGACTGCTCCACTACAATGCGCGAAGCGAGCGCCACGCGCTCCGAGGATTCCGCGGCGAATGCCGACGCCTTGCGGGGGTCCTCAGGATGATGCAGCTTCTCGAGGAACAAGTGGGCGATGAGGTCGTCTCGATCGGCGAGCTGGAACAGGCGCGCCTGCGCGGTGAGCGCGTGAATGCGCGCGGCCCGCTGCCACACTTCGGCGCTGCAAGCGTGAGGGCCGCCCTCGGTGCCGGAAAGCACGGCACGCGCATCGTGCGCGGTGGCCGGGTGGGAGTTGATGGCCGCGTTGAGCGCAACCCCGAAGGGGAGCGGCGCGACGAGATGCCACCCGCGCGCCAGCGCGCCGGCTGCCGCCATCTGGTCGGTGCCGTCCGCAAGGAGGCAGTGCAGGCGTATCGGCGCGATGGCGCCGGCGCCGCGTGGTGGCGGCTCGTCCGCGACGGCGGCGGCGATCAAATCCAGCACCTGCGCAAGTTGCGCCTCGATCGCTGCGCGGTGCGCCGCGAACGCGGGATTGTCCTCGCGGTGCCCGGTGACACCGATGCAGAGTCGCACGTGCGGCGGCGGGGGCGCGCCGGTGGAAGCGGGTGGAGTCGGCTTCATTCGGCTGACGGGGTCATGCGGTGGGCTCGACTTCGGCCCAGATCCGGCGCAAGACCGCGATGGCTTCGGCCGTGCGGGCTCCCTGAGGAAGATGGCACAGGATCTGAGAAGCGTGATCCTCCAGCGTCAGCGACGGCTCCGTCGCACGCATGCCGCGCACGGCCCGGTGGCCCTCATCGTGCTGGCCGAGCAGCACACAGACGATCGCCTTCCACTTCTGCGCAATCACGAAATTGGGATTGAGCTTGAGCGAGCGATCGAGCGCGCCCCGAGCCTCGGCGAGACGGCCTTCCGAGAAATGCGCGAGGGCACGAAACAGCTGCGACGCATAGCGGACGAAATCGTCCTGGGTGAGTGCTTGCTCGGCATCGAACTCGGCGATCGCATCGGCGTTCCGTCCCAGGCGCACATACACGCATCCCAAGCTCAGATGTCCGTTGCCGACGTGCGGCGCCAATTCCACCGCCCTCTCGGCCAGGCGCAACGCGGCCTGCAGGTCGCCGATCCCCATGCAGCCCGCCTGCACGAGGCGAAAAACGCGCGAATCGCTGCTGTCGAGGTCGATGGCCCGCTTGACGTGCTCGCGCACTTCGTCGGCGGACAGCTCGTTTCCGAACAGAGAAAAACCCAAGCCGCTGGACCAAGCGAAGATGGCGTGCGCGAGAGCGTAGTCGGGCGCCACGGCGAGCGCTTGCCGAGCCTCCCCGACCGCGCCTCGCATCCCCTCTCGGCTGAGGTGAGCCGCGGCTGCAAGTGCGCGCAGCACTCGCTCCCAAGCGGACCAGCCCGAGGACTTCGCCGCTGCGCGCTCGCTCTCCAGGCGCAGAATCTGCTGCTCCCCCATATGGCTCGCGACCTCCACGGCGAGCGCCTCCTGGAGCACCGCGAGATCCGCGATCGGACGATCGTATTTCTGAGTCCATACGATGTGGCCCCGCTCCGCCTCGAGCAGCTGCACCATCAGGCGTAGCGTCGGGCCTATCCGCCGAACGTGGGTGTCTGCGACATATCGGGCCTCAAGCTCCCGCGCGAGCGCGCGGAGATCCACCGCGGTGCGGCGATCGGTCGCACCCGCCGTGATGACGCGTGCCCACCCGTGCCGGGTGAGCTCAGCAATGAGCTCCGACGTGAGATCCTCCGCAAAGAGGTCATCCTCGGGGACTCCCGAGCGGCTGGCGATGGGCAGGACCACGAGGTTCGGCTCGCCGCCGCGATCGGGGGAGGAGTGCGTTGCCCCCGCAGTGGCATCGGCGGTCGTCTGTGCAAGCGAGGGAGCGGGTGAGAATCCCGGAGATCCGTCCCGTTCGACGAATCGGCGCACGTCGGCGGCGTAGGCGCGCCACGCCGGATCGTTTCCATCGCCCTGCCAGTGCGAGAGGTCCGCCGTCTGCGTAAGCTCGAACATGATCGGCCGGTCGCAGGGCTCGATCATCGCGGGCACGAGGGTCTTGTTGCGGTCGGCGAGCGTCGCCTCGGCTCGCACCCAGCGGGAGACAACGGATTTTTTGGACCACAGCACGACGACGGCCTTCGCCGTGCGCAGCGCGGCTTCCGTGACTTCGTCATACGCCTCGCCCGAGCGCAGCGTCGCGTCCCACCAGACGCTGAAACCCTCGCGCTGGAAGGCCTCCGCGAAGCGACGCGCCACGGCCTGGTCCTCGCGGTTGTAGGAGAGAAAGATGTCGGGCGGCGCCGTCATGCGGGAGGCTTGCTCATGCGGCGGGCTCCGCTTGCGCCCAGGCGCGGCGCAAGGCCGCGACGGCTTCGGCCGCACGGGAGCCGTCGGGGAAGGTGCCCAGGATTTGAGAGACATGGTCCTCGAGCGTGATCGACGGCTCCGTCGCGCGCATGTCGTACACCGTCCGGCGGGCCTCGGCGTGCTCACCGAGCAGCACGGAGACGATGGTCTTCCACTTCTGCGCATGCACGAAATTCGCATTGAGCTCGAGCGAGCGATCGAAAGCGTCCCGCGCGGCGGTGAGCCGGCCATCCAGGAAATGCGCGAGACCGCGATTCCATTGAGAGCTGTAAAGATAGAAGATGTGGGGCGCAAGCTTCTGCTCGGCGTCGAGCGCAGCGATCACCTCGGCGCTCTGTCCCAGTCTCCCGTGGGCGAGCGCCAGGCAGTAATAACCGTGAGCGACATGGGGCGCCAGCTCGACTGCCCTTTTTGCGAATCGCAGCCCCGTTTGAGGGTCGCCGCTGAAGCTGCTCGCCATCGAGACCAGCCGCAGAACGCGCGGATCGTTGCTATCGAGGTCGACCGCCCGCCTAATATGCGAGCGCACCTGGTCCGAAACAGGCTCGCCTCCAAATAAGTAGAGACCCAATCCCAGCTGAAACGCGAGCATCCCGTGAGCCAGAGCGTAATCCGGCGCGATGACGAGCGCTGCCCGCGCTTCCGCGCAGGCGACGCGCGTGCTCTGCGAAGTCATATGCGCCGAACATTCCATCGAGCGCAGCGTCCGCTCCCAGGCCGACCAGCCACCGGTCTTCTTGGCCGCGCGCTCGAACTCGAAGCGCGAAATCTGCTGCTCCCCGACGTGGCTTGCGACTTCGACGGCGAGCGACTCCTCGAGCGCCGCGAGGTCCTCGAGGGGACGGTCGTATTTCTGAGTCCACACGATGCGGCCGGCGTCCGCCTCCAGCAGCTCGATCATGAGGCGCAGGTTCCCTCCGATGCGGCGGATGTGGGCCTGCATGACATAGCGGGCGTCCAGCTCGCGCGTGAGGGCGCGAAGATCCACCACGGCTCCGCGCTGAGTGGCGACCGCGGGCGTAACGACCTTAGCCCAGCCATGTTGCGACAGCTCGGCGATGAGTTCCGAGGTGAGATCCGTGGCGAAGGCCTCATCCTCCGGGAGTCCCGAGCGACTCGTGATCGGCAGCACGACGAGATTGGGCTCGCCCCCCCGCTCGGGCGCCTGGGCAGCGAGCGTGGGAAATGCGGTTGTCGCAGACGGCGTTGTCGGCGGCGCGACGGGCGGAGTCGGCCGAGCAGATGCGGCCTCGCGGCCGTCCCGTTCGACGAATCGGCGCACGTCGGCAACGTAAGCGCGCCACGCCGGATCGTTCGCATCGCCCTGCCAGTGTGAGAGGTCCGCGGTCTGC